>NZ_JAQRFJ010000022.1:0-49842 GCF_028599065.1 Xenorhabdus sp. PR6a
CAACTTCCGTTGGAGATAAGGGTTATACCATTACGGTTGTGATCAGTGATAAGCAGGGTCACCCACTGAAAAACCAGTTTGTGAATATTAAATGGTATCCAGAGACCTTGCCGGATGGCGTGAAGTGGTCATCAGTGACAGACAAAACGGATGAGCAGGGGCAATTGTTTGCGACCTTAAGCAGTACCAAGCAGGTAACCGATGCGTTCAGAGTCGAAATCTCCCTGGATGATGGCAAGACCAAAATCCCCTCACATAATGTTATGATGTTCGAGTATGACATTAAAGTTGAATCTTTCCCAATGGAAAGAACGGCAATTTTCGCCGATGGTATTCAACGTCTTACCTTTAAGGCAAAACTGATAGATAAAGGTACGAATCTTCCGTTGCCTGAAGGACTGAAATTACCCAATCCACCTTAAACGTGACAGCTACAGACGACATGAACTTTGTTCAGTAAAGGTGGAAACACTGGAACCATAATTCTCTCAGGAACCAACACATTTGAATATTGTTAAATAGGATAAAATAACAAAAAACAGGCTCAAAATCATTGAGCCTGTTTTTTTATGGAAGAAGCGATAACTTTTTCTTATCAGCTAATAACAATATTTCATTAAGCGCATTACAAATAAATCACCTAATGTAACTTAAGTGCACAAAAGTATTAATTTTTATTCTTATTGAAAGTTGGGACATCAAATATTCTATGAGGTGCTATATATGAGTCCATATATTGGTAAGAAGTTCATTCGATTTTTACCTTATATCGGTTCTCTGTTTTTGCCATTTGTAGCTATCAATACTTTGGCTATAGGTGAAAAGAACACGGAACAGAAAACGCAGAACGTGGCAAATGAAAAATGGTTAAATAAATCAGACAATCGGGGAGAAAATAATAGAGCCGATGAAACCGCCGGCTTCATTGCGCAAAATATTCAGACGGTGGCTCAGGTATTATCGTCTTCACCTTCGGAGTTGACCGAACAGGCTAAATCCTACGCGACGTCCTACGCGCTGGGAAAAATCAATGGCGTGCTATCCGGCGAAACCCAGAAATGGTTATCCCAGTTTGGGACAGCCAAAATTAACTTTGCCCTCGACCGAAAAGGCAAGCTGGATAATGGCTCACTGGATCTGTTGCTTCCGCTCTACGACAATAAAGCTGACTGGCTGACTTTCTCTCAGTTTGGTTACCGTCATAAAGACAGCCGCCATACCTTAAACGTCGGTTTGGGTGGGCGTTATTTTACCCCGGATTGGATGTACGGGCTGAACACCTTCTTTGACCATGATATCACCGGTAAAAACCAGCGCCTCGGTGTAGGGGGCGAAGCCTGGACCGATTATGTCAAACTTTCCACGAATACCTACTGGCGTCTGAGTAAGTGGCGTCAGTCACAGGATGCTCATGATTGGGAAGAGCGCCCAGCCAGCGGTTTTGATCTTCTCGGTGAATTCTATTTACCCGCTTACCCGAATTTGGGCGGTAAATTAGGCTTTGAACAATACTATGGTGACAATGTTGTGCTGTTCAACCGTGACAGCAAACAGAAAGACCCCAGTCTTGGCAGGGTCGGCCTGAATTATACGCCGGTTCCGCTCCTCACCATGGGGGTGGATTACAAATATGGCGGTAGCGGACGCAGTGAAACCCTGTTCCAGGCCAACCTGAATTATCGATTTGGCGTCCCGTTTGGTGCGCAGTTCTCGCCAGATAGCGTGGCCTCCGCACGGACACTGGCAGGCAGCCGCTATGATTTAGTCGAAAGAAACAATCATATTGTGCTGGATCACCGGAAGAAAGAAGTAGAAAAAGAACTGCAATTGACACTGCCGCAAGGCACTATCGTAGGTTATAGCCAGCAACACTGGCCAACCCCAATCCCTGTGGCGGCGAACATAGAATCACGCATCAAGCGCATCATCTGGCAGGCCGATGAGCCATTTACCCAAAATGGCGGCAGCATTACCAGCGATAATAAGCAGATGGAACTGTTATTACCTCATTATGTGCCGAATGGGCAGAATACTCATGCAGTCAATATCCTTGCGGAAGACAATAACGGTAAGTTGACCAAGCCCGTTATGTTGAATGTGACCGTACAACCTTTAGATATAAAACAGTTTAAGACTGAAACTATCCCCGCCTCGGCTGATGGCAAGGAGAGTTATAGATTACTGGCCACACTTGTACAGGGTGCCGCCGGAACCGATCCTATCCGCAATGCCCTGTTTAAGGATGCCATATGGTCTTTTGAACCGCAAAATAACGGTGTGAGTCTGGTGTGGGAAAACCCCAGTAAAACCAATGATAATGGACAATTGCAGGCCACTATCAGCAGTGCCCAGCCACTGAAAGATATCAACGTTTTCCTGGAACTGCCGGGCATGGCTAAAAAACATCTTGGTGATGTGAGCTTTGGCCGTCTCCTGTCTGACTTTAACGTCCAGTCTGTCAAGTCGCCGGTACGAGGGTCATTGTTCACCGGAAATAGTGGTTATATCTTTACCGCATTGGTCACCAATAAGCAGGGTGAACCCCTGAAAAACCAGAAAGTGGATGTTAAGTGGTACCCTGTGGCCTCGTCCTTGCCGGATGGCGTGATTTTGTCATCAACGCAGGATACGACGAATGATCAGGGGCAACTGTTTGCAACCCTGACCAGTACCAAGCCGGCAAAAGATATTAAAGTCGGTGTATCAATCGATGGTGGTCAGACCATAACCTATGTTGATAACCCCATAACGTTCATAAATAACATTAATGCTGGCGAGATGCAGGTTGCTTCTGTCAAGCCACCAGTACAAGGGCTGTTTTTCACCGGAAATAGTGGTTATACCTTCACGACCGTGATCACGGATAAGAAGAATAAGCCACTGCAAAACCAACCTGTGGATATTAAGTTTTATCCAGAGCAGTTACCGGATGGCGTTCAATGGTTACCCGTGAAAAATACGACGGATGATCTGGGGCAAGTGTTTGCGACCTTAATCAGTAGCAAGGTGGCAAATTTTGCGCTTACCGATGTGTCAGTGGATGGTGGCAAGACCAAAAAATCCATTGATATACCCGTGACTTTCGTGGATGCGGTTAAAGCCAAAGATCCTGAAGTTGACTCGGTCACCTCGTCACAAAAATCACCACTTTTCGTTGGCGAGAGTTATACCTTTACAGCAGTAGTCAAAGATAAGCTGGGTCAGAAACTGCCAAACCAGAAAGTGGATGTTAAGTGGCTTCCTGAACAGAAAGACTTGCCGGATGGCATGACGTGGTCAGCCGTGAATGACACGACGAGTACAGACGGGAACTTGACGGCGACCTTAACCAGTACCTTGCCAACACTCAGCGATATTAACGTCAGTGTGTCAGTGGATAATGGTAAGAACAGTACTTCCTTTGGCGCTGTAGCTTTCGAGCCTGCCATGATACTTAAGAATATGACGTCGTCACTGCCATCGCCAATTATGCTCGGCGGTAAAGATAATAGTTATACCTTTACAGTAGTGGCCTACGACAATAAGACGAGTAAGCCACTGCCAGCAGGCCAGAAAGTGGATATTCAGTGGTATCCTGAGCAGAAGGACTTACCCGCTGGCGTGACGTGGTCAGTGAATGAGACGACGGGGGCGAACGGCGAATTGACGGCGGTCTTAAGCAGTACTAAAGAGGCACAGGATATTAACGTCGCTGCGTCAGTCTATGGGCCTGAACAAAAAGTCTCCTTCAATCAGAATCCTATGGCTTTCTTGGGTGAAGTTAGTGTTGAATCTGTCACGTCGTTAGTCGACGGGAAGGTGTTAGCCGGAGGGAAAGGTTATACTTTTCAGGTATATCTCACCGATAAGTCAAAGCAGCCGTTGAAAAACCAGTCCATCGATCCCACTAAGATTCAATGGGATATCGACACGACGGATAAGACAGGCATGCAGTTGTCGTCAAGTCAAACTGGGCAGTACAAGACGAATGAGAAAGGGTATTTATTTGCGACCTTAACCAGTAGCAAAGCCGCAGACAACGTGAAAGTCAAAGTGACAATGAACGGTGCTTCCGTGGAATCTCAGGCGGTGAGTTTCATCGGTGATATTAATTTGGACGATATTACAGTGGTGAATCCGCCTACAGGCGATCTCGATGGCAACGGAAGTAGTGGCTATCAGTATCAGACTATAGTGACGACAGGTGGCAATAATACGGCCGTGGATGATCTGAATCTGGCTAACGACTATGAGATAACGTGGGGCGTGAAGGATAGCGGTAGCGGAACCAATAGACCGTATCACTATGAGAAGTTGGTCGGTAATGAGCTTAAATTCAACGGGACGAATAGCATTACCACTAGCACGGGAACGAAGGGAACGTTAACGGCAACATTAACCAGTTTAGTTGGTCTTGATGATGTGCTGCCCACTCTGACGCTTACGCCGAAATCAGGTAGCAATCTGGTTCCACGGACTGTTTCGGCACAACCTAAGCAGGCAAAGAACTTTAAGCCACTACCTAATACGGATAAGACTCAGGTTGTGGGAATACGTGTTTTCGATCGGAACGGTCAAGCAAAACCGCAGCTACATGGTCAGGGGCAACCTGATATTATCCTGGACCAGATGCTTGCAGAGCTATGGGATGTTGGGAATAGAACGAGTCTGTTTGATGCACAAAAGGAAACCGCTACGGCGGCACTTCCGGCAGGACAGAAGAATACTCAGGATGTGATAAAGACAACGAACGAGCAATTCCAGTTTGTTGCTATTCCTGCTCCCAACGCTACCAATAGTCCATTTATGACACTAGATCCTACAAATCTCAATATGACTGTGATTAACAATGATACAGGAGCAAAACGTCTCTACACTTATACGATGAAGCCTGCGCAAATTTTTGTGAATTTGCGCGAAGTTTATAATTTATCGTCAACCACCCCCTCGCCGTGGAACTACTGTAATGATGTAAATCGGGGGGGGGCTTCTTTAATAGACCCACTGTTATCGGATGTATGGAGTGCTCCTGGTGTTAATCCGGCCACGTTAGTGAGTCAGTATCCCGATTTATCAAAATGGACAATCATGGAGGGAGCGACAAATGTGAGGGTGCTTGGTAGCGTAACAGGTGCTGTCGGTGTTTATAGCCTTGATCTTGATAATGGTCAGACTAGTGTATATGATGATGGTAAGGTTGGGGATATTAATAAGGTACAAGATGCATTCCTCTGCCGGTTAACTAAATAATATTAAACTAAAAAAACAGGCTCATAATTGAGCCTGTTTTTTTATTATTCAGGTGATAACTTTTCCTTATCAGCCAATAACAATATTTCATTATCCTGTTGGCAATAAGTCAGCTAACGTGTCCGAAGTGCCCGCAACGATAAATATTTATGTTTGCCAGGGTATTGGAATATAAAATATTACATGAGGAATTTTATATGGACGCTTATAGAAATAATAAGGTTATTCGATTTTTGCCTTATCTCAGTTTTCTTTTTGTACCGTTGATATCAATGAACGTTTCTGCTGCCGTTAAGATTGGCGGGGTTGAAATCACCTCGGCCACTCCGGAGGTTAATGGCGACGGCAAACAGGTTCACGCCTACCGGGTAAAAGTGACCGATGCAGCCAGTGGTAATGCCATGCCCGGCCTGACCTTTGACCGCGATAAGGTTATCTGGCAGGCGGTTCACGCCGGCGGCAAGTTTGACTATGGCCAGTTAATCAAGGAGGGTAAGCTGGCTTTTGGTAACCCAAGCCTGACCACGGATGAGCAGGGTTACTTGACCGCAACATTAAGCAGTTCGGTGGGGCTTGACGATGTTCAGGCCAGACTGGCGCTTGTGACCGAAACGGGCAAACAGGAATCGAAGGCTAATACGGCTGTGAAATTTACAACGCCAACGCTGCCGGCTGGCTTGTTTGTTTACAGTTATTGGAATTCCACCTATGACACGAGAGATACACATAAACCGGAGCCAGTGAAAACACTCCATCGTTTTTATAGGAATACTGAGCAGGGGCCGTATAATATCCCAGACTCAGCAGTGGCAGAGCTGCGGGTTGAGCCGAATACAGGTCTTTTTGATCCTCGCACTGAAACCGCAGTGACGAGAGTCGTAACCGGAAAGGCCGCCGCTCCCAGCGGATATGGCAATAAATACTGGGTGGGGAGCAGATATAAGAATCCAGTCATAGAGCCGACAACACTCGAGATGACGGTGACTCACAATATTAATGGCGGATCAACAGGTTACACTTATACCCTAAACCCTCAGCGTGTTTTTATCGATATGACAAATCGCAACAACAGCGCAGTCCTCTACAGTTTCATTAATCGTCACGTCATTAGTCTGGATAACTGTGAGGATAATACAGCGAAAGACACAGGAGGCAATACGTATAGCCCAGTGATGTTGTCGCAGGTGATGCGAACAGGCCTGCAAACAGGCAGCGATCAAACACTATTGGACGAATACCTCGATATCACGCAGTGGCACTTAATTAGTTCAGTCACTGCCGGCCATAATTGGGATGAGAATGGGTATGGCACCCCAACTCGCACACCCATTATCAAGGTGATTCAGGATCAAAGAAATTTAGAAAATCTGGGCGACATGATTGGGTTTGATATATCGAGTAATACAATACTTGGTGAGAATGAAAAAATGCCACCAGACGCGATGCTCCTCTGTCTGTTCAATTCATAGACCATAGGATAAGGTGATAAAAACAGGATCAAAATCATTGAGGCTGTTTTTTATTATTCAGGTGATAACTTTTCTTTATCAGCCAATAATAATATTTCATTACCTTGCTGGTAATAAGTCATTGAATGTGTGTCAAGTGCCTGCAAAGATAAATATTTATTCTTTCTCAGGCATTGGAATATAAAATATTACATGAGGGATTTTATATGGACGCTTATAGAAATAATAAGGTTATTCGATTTTTGCCTTATCTCAGTTTTCTTTTTGTACCGTTGATATCAATGGACGTTTCTGCTGCCGTTAAGATTGGCGGGGTTGAAATCACCTCGGCCACTCCGGAGGTTAATGGCGACGGCAAACAAACCCATACTTACCGGGTAAAAGTGACCGATGCAGCCAGTGGTAATGCCATGCCCGGCCTGACCTTTGACCGCGATAAGGTTATCTGGCAGGCGGTTCACGCCGGCGGCAGGTTTGACTATGGTCAGTTAATCAAGGAGGGTAAGCTGGCTTTTGGTAACCCAAGCCTGACCACGGATGAGCAGGGTTACTTGACCGCAACATTAAGCAGTTCGGTGGGGCTTGACGATGTTCAGGCCAGACTGGCGCTTGTGACCGAAACGGGCAAACAGGAATCGAAGACTGACATGGCTGTGAAATTTACAACGCCAACGCTGCCGGCTGGCTTGTTTGTTTACAGTTATTGGGATTCCGCCTATGACACGAGAGATACACATAAACCGGAGCCAATGAAAACACTCCATCGTTTTTATCAGGATACTGAGAATGGGCCGTATAATATCCCAGACTCAGCAGTGGCAGAGCTGCGGGTTGAGCCGAATACAGGTCTTTTTAATCCTCGCACTGAAACCGCAGTGACGAGAGTCGTAACCGGAAAGGCCGCCGCTCCCAGCGGATTTGGCAATAAATACTGGGTGGGGAGCAGATATAAGAATCCAGTCATGGAGCCGACAACGCTCGAGATGACGGTGACTCACAATATTAATGGCGGATCAACAAGTTACACTTATACCCTAAACCCTCAGCGTGTTTTTATCAATATGACAAATCGCAACAACAGCGCAGTCCTCTACAGTTTTATTGATCGTCACGTTATTAGTCTGGATAACTGTCAGGATAATACAGCGAAAGATACAGGAGGCAATACGTATAGCCCAGTGATGTTGTCGGATGTGATGCGAACAGGCCTGCAAACAGGCAGCGATCAAACACTATTGGACGAATATCCTGATATCGCGCAGTGGGGATTAATTCGTTTGGTCACTGCTGGCCATAATTGGGATGAGAATGGATATGGCACCCCAACTCGTAAACCCATTGTCAAGGTGATTGATGACAGAAAAAATTCAGGATATCTGGGCAAGATGATTGGGTTTGATATATCGAGTAATACAGTACTTGGTGAGAATGAAACAATGCCACCAAACGCGATGCTCCTCTGTCGGTTCAATTCATAGACCATAGGACAAGGTGATAAAAACAGGCTCAAAATCATTGAGGCTGTTTTTTATTATTCAGGTGATAACTTTTCCTTATCAGCCAATAACAATATTTCATTACTTTGTTGGTAATAAGTCATTGAATGTGTGTCAAGTGCCTGCAAAGATAAATATTTATTCTTTCCCGGGTATTGGAATATAAAATATTACATGAGGAATTTTATATGGACGCTTATAGAAATAATAAGGTTATTCGATTTTTGCCTTATCTCAGTTTTCTTTTTGTACCGTTGATATCAATGGACGTTTCTGCTGCCGTTAAGATTGGCGGGGTTGAAATCACCTCGGCCACTCCGGAAGTTAATGGCGACGGCAAACAAACCCATACTTACCGGGTAAAAGTGACCGATGCAGCCAGTGGTAATGCCATGCCCGGCCTGACCTTTGACCGCGATAAGGTTATCTGGCAGGTGGCTCACGCCGGCGGCAGGTTTGACTATGGTCAGTTAATCCAGGAGGGTAAGCTGGCTTTTGGTAACCCAAGCCTGACCACGGATGAGCAGGGTTACTTGACCGCAACATTAAGCAGTTCGGTGGGGCTTGACGATGTTCAGGCCAGACTGGCGCTTGTGACCGAAACGGGCAAACAGGAATCGAAGACTGACATGGCTGTGAAATTTACAACGCCAACGCTGCCAGCTGGCTTGTTTGTTTACAGTTATTGGAATTCCACCTATGACACGAGAGATACACATAAACCGGAGCCAGTGACAACACTCCATCGTTTTTATCAGAGTAATGAGCATGGGCCGTATAATATCCCCGACTCAGCAGTGGCAGAGCTGCGGAATGATCCCAATACAGGTCTTTTTGATCCTCGCACTGAAACCGCAGTGACGAAAGTCGTAACCGGAAAGGCCGCCGCTCCCAGCGGATATGGCAATAAATACTGGGTGGGGAGCAGATATAAGAATCCAGTCATAGAGCCGACAACACTCGAGATGACGGTGACTCACAATATTAATGGCGGATCAATAAATTACACTTATACCCTAAACCCTCAGCGTGTTTTTATCGATATGACAAATCGCAACAACAGCGCAGTCACCAGCGGTTTTATTAATCGCCACGATATTAACCAGGATAACTGTGAGGATAATACGGCGAAAGATACAGCAGGTAATACATATAGATCAGCGATGTTGTCGGATGTGATGCGAACAGGCCGCGGTCAAACATTATTGGACGAATACCTTGATATCACGCAGTGGGGGTTGATTCGTTCGGTCACTGGCGGCCATCATTGGCAGGAGAATGGGACTGTCGCCCCAACTCGCACACCCATTATCAAGGTGATTGATGACATACGCGATTCTAAAAACCGGGGAAAATTGATTGGGTTTGATATATCGAGTAATACAAAATTTGATGGTGATGAAATACCCCAAAACGCGATGCTTCTCTGCGAGTTCAATCCAACAGAGTAAGGTCATAAAAACAGGCCCAAAGTCATTGAGCCTGTTTTTTATTATTAAGATGATAGTTTTTCCTTATCAGCCAATAACAATATTTCATTACTTTGTTGGCAATAAGTCATTTAATGTGTGTCAAGTGTCTGCAAAGATAAATATTTATTCTTTCTCAGGCATTGGAATATAAAATATTACATGAGGAATTTTATATGGACGCTTATAGGAATAATAAGGTCATTCGATTTTTGACTTATCTCAGTTTTCTTTTTGTACCGTTGATATCAATAAACGTTTCTGCTGCCGTTAAGATTGGTGGGGTCGAAATCACTTCGACCACTCCGAAGGTTAATAGCGACGGCGAACAGGCTTATACTTACCGGGTAAAAGTGACCGATGCAGCCAGTGGTAATGCCATGCCCGGCCTGACCTTTGACCGCGATAAGGTTATCTGGCAGGCGGTTCACGCCGGCGGCAAGTTTGACTATGGCCAGTTAATCAAGGAGGGTAAGCTGGCTTTCGGTGACCCAAGCCTGACCACGGATGAGCAGGGTTACTTGACCGCGACATTAAGCAGTTCGGTGGGGCTTGACGATGTTCTGGCCAGACTGGCGCTTGTGACCGAAACGGGCAAACAGGAATCGGAGGCTAATACGGTCGTGAAATTTACATCAATACCGCAGCCTGCCGGCTTGTTTGTTTACGATTATTGGAATGCCGAATATAAAACAAGAACGACAAAGATACCGGAGCCTGGAACAACACTCCACCGTTTTTATCAGGATACTGAGAATGGGCCGTATAATATCCCCGACTCAGCAGTGGCAGAGCTGCGAAATGAGTTCAATACAGGTCTTTTTGATCCTCGCAATGAAACCGCAGTCAGCAGAGTGGTAACCGGAAAGGCCGCCACTATCACCAATGCCAATAAGTACCGGTTGATGACTGGATATCATTCAGTCAAGGAGCCGACAACGCTCGAAACGACGGTGACTGGCAAAAATGGAGAAACATCAATCTACACTTATACCCTAAAACCTCAGCGTGTTTTTATCAATATGACAAATCACAACAACAGCGCTGTCACCAGCGGTTTCATTAATCGCCTCGATATTAGCCTGGATAACTGTGAGGATAATACGGCGAAAGATACAGCAGGCAATACGTATAGCCCAGTGATGTTGTCGCAGGTGATGCGGACAGGTAGCGGTCAAACATTATTGGACGAATACCCCGATATCACGCAGTGGGAATTAATTAGTTTGGTCACTGCCGGCTATCATTGGCAGAAGAATGGGACTGGCACCCCAACTTACACACCCATTATCAAGGTGATTAATGACTCACCTGAGACTGTGAACCCAAATGCTTTGATTAGTTTTGATATATCGAATAATACGGTCATTAGTGAGAATGAAAAAATGCCATCAAACGCAATACTTCTCTGTCTGTTCAATTCATAAGCCATAGGACAAGGTGATAAAAACAGGCTCAAAATCATTGAGCCTGTTTTTTATTATTCAGGTGATAACTTTTCCTTATCAGCCAATAACAATATTTCATTACGCATATTGTAAATAACTCTCCTAATGTATCTTAAGTACACAAAAAGATTCATTTTTTATTCTTATTGCGTATTGGGACATCAAATATTCCATGAGGTACTATATATGAGTTCATATATTGGTAATAAGTTCATTCGATTTTTACCTTATATAAGTTCTCTGTTTTTGCCACTTATATCATTGAATGCATTGGCTATAGGTGAAAAAAATATTGAACATCAAACGCAGAAAGTGGCAAGTGAAAATCCATTAGATAAGAGGGGAGATGAAACCGCTGGTTTAATTGCACAAAATATTCAGACGGTGGCTCAGGCATTAGCGTCTTCACCTTCGGAGCTGGCCGAACAGGCTAAATACTACGCGACCTCCTACGCGCTGGGAAAACTCAATGGCGTAATATCCAGCGAAACCCAGAAATGGTTAGCCCAGTTTGGGACAGCCAAGATAAACTTTGCTCTGGATCGAAAAGGGAAATGGGATAATGGTTCGCTGGATATGCTGTTTCCACTCTACGATAATAAAACCGACTGGCTGGCCTTCTCTCAGTTTGGTTACCGCCATAAAGATAGCCGCCATACCTTAAACGTTGGCCTGGGCGGGCGTTATTTTACGCCCCGTTGGATGTATGGGCTGAACACCTTCTTTGACCATGATGTCACCGGCAAAAATCAGCGCCTCGGCGTCGGGGCTGAAGCCTGGACCGATTATGTCAAACTCTCTGCTAACTCCTACTGGCGTCTGACTAAATGGCGTCAGTCACTGGAAGAACAGGATTGGGAAGAGCGTCCGGCCAACGGTTATGATTTTAGCGGAGAATTCTATTTACCTGTTTACCCGAATTTGGGTGGTAAATTAGGCTTTGAACAATACATTGGTGATAACGTTGCGTTATTCAATCGTGACAGCAGACAAAAAAATCCCAGTTTGGGCAGGGTTGGCCTGAATTATACGCCTGTTCCGCTCCTCACTATGGGCGTGGATTACAAATATGGCGGCAGCGGACACAGTGAAACGCTGTTTCAGGCCAACCTGAATTATCGGTTTGGCGTCCCTTTTGGTACGCAGTTCTCGCCGGATAGTGTGGCTTCCATGCGTACACTGGCGGGCAGCCGCTATGACCTGGTGGAAAGAAACAACCATATTGTGCTGGATCAACGGAAGAAGCCAGACGAATTGCAATTAATACTGCCGCAAAGCACGATCGTGGGTTATAGCTTGCAAAAATGGCCAACCCCAGTTCCCGTGACGGCTAACCTCAAATCACGTGTCAAGCGTATCATTTGGCAGGCAGATGAGGCGTTTACCAAAAATGGTGGCAGTATTTCTGGTGTTGGCGGTAATGAGATGATGGCGCTGGTATTGCCTAACTACGTGCCGGCCGGCCAGAATACGCATATGATCAACGTCATTGCGGAAGACAATAGTGGTAAGTTAACCAAGCCGACTATTTTGAGTGTGACCGTACAGCCTTTGGATGTAAAACAGTTTAATGCTGAAAAAATCATTTCCACAGCTAATGATGGCAAGGAAAGTTATCAATTACTGGCCACGCTCTCCCATGGTGCAGCCGATACCGATCTTATCCGCGATACTGAGTTTGAGAATGTCATCTGGTCTCTTGAGCCGCAAGATGATGACGTGAGCCTGGATTGGGAAAAAACCAGTAAAACCAATGCGAAAGGACAATTGCAGGCGACAGTAAGCAGCTCCCAGCCACTGAAAGATGTTAAAGTTTTTCTGGAAATGCCGGGAATGCCCAAAAAACACATTGGGGATATTGGCTTTAGTGGACTGATTTCTGACTTTAACATTCAATCGATTAAGCCATTTGTCGAAGGGCCACTTCTCGCCGGAGATAGCGGTTATACCTTTGTGGCAGAGGTAAAAAATGCGCAGGGTAAACCACTGAGAAACCAGAAAGTGGATATTAAGTGGTATCCAGAGACCTTGCCGAATGGGGTTGAGTGGTCATCAGTGCAGGACACGACGAATAATGATGGCCGATTGTTTGCGACCTTAAGTAGTACCAGGCCGGCAGCAGATATTAAAGTCTGGGCATCAATGGATGGCGGTAACACCATAACTTATGTTGATAAACCCGTCACTTTCGTGGGTGATATTAAGATTGGTGAGGTGATAGTTAAATCGCCTGATCACGTGCTCAATGGCGACGGCAAACGGGCTTATATCTATATGGCACAAGTGACGGATGCTGCCAGTGGTAATCCCATACCCCATCTGACCTTTAACCACGATAAGGTGATGTGGAACGTCGTTAATTACAACAAGTTTGACTACGGTCAGTTGCAAAAAGAAGGTAAGCTGGTTTTCGCCAATACAACCTTAACCACGAATGATCAGGGGTACTTAACCACAACGTTAAGCAGTTCTGTCGGTCTTAACAACGTTAAGGCTAAGCTGGAGTTTGTGACGGAAAGTGGAAAACAGGAACAGACAGCCGACACTGCCGTGAATTTTGTGCCGGTAGATCAGCCAGCGGGGTTGTATATTTACAATAGCGATAACATTTCCGGCAATACTCCTTTAGTCGATAAATTCTACAATAGCGATGAGAATGGGCCTTATAACCTTTTCCCCTCTTTGCAGGGAGAGCTGCGCATTGATAGAGATACGCCTCTTATTGTTGATTTTAACCTTGAAGAGGGTGACTATAAAATCGTCTCAGGTCAGTCAGTTAGCCAATATAATTCAGTAATAGGCCCAAATGGGCAGGGTACGATTGATTTTAGGTCAAGTACCATCCCGACACAGCTCAGGGCGATTGTGACTAACAAACAGACTGGAGCAATGCGTGCATACACTTATACCATAAAACCCTTGCGCTATTTTGCGGTATTTACAGACGGTATGATACGCCCGCAAACAGAGTCATGTGATCATCAGGGACGGAGGAATCCTCAAGATCTTAATCTTCCGCCTGACGGTTATTTACCGACTCAATCAGTGAAGGTCACGGATTTATGGCCACTATCCTGGCAAGCACCTAATACAACGCCTATCCACAATGTCAAATATGGCACCACGCTACTTGAAGAATTTCCCAATATAATGGATTGGGGTCTGATAGGTAATGCGACCGGTACCCCTGAAATAAACCCCAAACGTGCTATGTTGGCGTATGATGACAGGAATCCCGCGAGCGATGAAAAGAACGGATATGTTGGGTTTGATATTGATAGCCACAATATCGTTGACAGATCGGAAGTTGATAGTCAAGTCGTTTGCTTGATGGCATCTTACGCAAATGTTAATTAAAAATCAATAAGGCAGGTAATGAAACACAGGTTCAACATTGTTGAACCTGTGTTTATTTATGTATCTACAATTATATTGTGGCTACATTGCAAGGTGATTTTTTAATCAAAGTAGGCAAGTTGTGCTTGGGTGACCCTCAAAATGCTTGCGCCTTTGCCGCCTCCAGCGCTTGCGCAAGGTCGGCAATAATATCATCGCTATGCTCGATGCCAATGGACAGGCGAACCAAATCGCGTGAAACCCCCGCTTTTGCCAGTTCGTTATCATTGAGCTGACGATGGGTGGTTGATGCCGGATGACAAGCGAGCGATTTGGCATCCCCAATATTGACCAACCGCACAATCAGTTGCAGAGCATCAATAAAACGGATACCGGCTTGTTCCCCGCCTTTAATGCCAAAAGAGAGAATTGATGCTGGCTTGCCTCCAAGATAACGGACAGCCAAATCATATTCAGGATGGGCAGGTAACCCCGCATAGTTAACCCAGGAGACTTGAGGGTGTTTTTCCAGATATTGGGCGATTTTCAGCGCATTTTCAGCATGGCGCTCCATGCGTAGCGCCAGTGTCTCCAGCCCCTGTAAGATCAAAAAGGCATTAAACGGTGACAAAGCGGCACCGGTGCTGCGCAACGGCCCGACACGGCAGCGTGCGATAAAGGCCGCCGCCCCAAAATGTTCGCTATAGATGATGCCGTGATACGAAGGATCTGGCTTGTTTAAAATCGCAAAGCGCGCCTGATGCGCCGCCCAGGGGAATTTGCCTGAATCGACAATCATCCCGCCAATCGAGGTGCCATGCCCGCCAATATATTTGGTCAGGGAATGGATAACAATATCAGCGCCATGTTCAAACGGGCGGCATAAATAGGGCGTTGCGACGGTATTATCAACAATCAGCGGAATGCCGTGTCGATGGGCAATTTCAGCCAGTGCCTGGATATCGACAATATTTCCGCTGGGGTTAGTGATGGATTCGCAGTAGACAGCTTTGGTTTTCTGGTCGATCAGCGCATCAACAGCAGCGAGATCGTCATGATCAACAAAACGGGTTTCAATCCCCAGTGCGGGAAAACTGTGCGCCATCAAGTTATATGTTCCGCCATACAGTTTTGCCACGGAGACGATATTATCCCCGACAGCAGCAATGGTTTGTATGGCGTAGGTGATCGCCGCCATACCAGAAGCCACGGCCAGCGCGCCAATACCACCTTCCAGAGCGGTGAGACGTTTTTCCAACACCTCATTGGTTGGGTTCATGATGCGGGAATAAATATTACCTTCCACTTTTAAATCAAACAGGTCAGCACCATGCTGGGAATCATCGAAAGCGTAGGAGGTAGTCTGGTAAATAGGGACAGCCACGGCTTTGGTCGTGGGATCGGGTGAATAACCTGCATGAATAGATAAAGTTTCTAATTTCATTGTCATTTCCTTTAAATAAGTCAATGGTACTGACACGTCGATACTCGTTGCACCTCAAGAAGCCTCTGTTATCTGCTCGCGTCGCGGGGGAGATAACAAGCTGCTTTCTTCTTGCGAGCTTTACAGGGTATAAAATCAAAAACAGTGGAACAGAAAAAAGTATGGCCAATTTACAAAATGGCCATGTGAGGAAGCAATATCATAAAAAAATACCGAGAGATATCAATTAATAATCTAATATAACTCACATTTGCTGCATTTTATCCGATTGCCTGACAGAAACTATCTATACTTGAAGCGGTTAAAACGTTTAATAAACATAAAGGTAATTATTGATGGTGATGAAAAAAGCGCTGTTTGCCACTTTAGCCGTATCCAGTGTTATGTGGGGTTCAGTCACTTATGCCGATTCACAGACGGTTGCCGTCGGTTATGCACAAAGTAAAGTGCAGGCGTTTAAAAATATCCGCGGGGTCAATCTTCACTACCGTTATGAATGGGATTCTCCGCTCACGATTATTGGCTCATTGACTTATATGAAGGGCGATAAAGAGGGGAGTGACCGCGTAAATAACGCATTCTGGCAAGCCAAGGCAGATGCAAAATATTATTCATTACTGGTTGGGCCTGCCTATCGAATTGATGATCAAGTGAGTGTTTATGCCTTATTGGGATTTTCCCATACCAAAATTGATGTTACTGAGAATGAGTACACAGAAATAAGTGGTAAAAGGAAGCATTCGTTCTGGAATATTCATGAAAAAGCGACCAATATTGCCTATGGCGCCGGCGTAGAATTTAATCCTGTTCGAAACTTAAGCCTTTATGCCGGCTATGAAGGTTCCGCCGCGAAATTCAACGGCAAAGATCATGGTATTAACGGGTTTAATGTTGGAGTGGGTTATCATTTTTAAATAAGATTATTTTGTTAAGTGGGATAATAAAGAGCAAGGCCACGCGTTAACGTGGCCTTGAATTTAAAATATAGCGTTGGGTATTTTATTTATTTATCACTCCAGCTGAGTTCAAAACGCGTGGTTTTATCTGTTTGCATCATGATGTCACTTAATACATCAATCCCACCATGAGTAAGAGTGATTGTATCGTCCGATTCGTCAATCTTACCGTCACTAAAAGGATAAGTTACGTTGTCAACAGTTATAGAAACCGATTTTTTGAATAGCTCTTTAACTTCCGGATAATCTTTATTGTTCTTATCAAAGGTGACCGACAATAAAAAATAAGGGGCAGAATCCTTAAAAGGATCCGTAAAAATCTGATAATAGAAGGATGAAATGTTGGCAACAGATGTATTATTTGAAATTACCTTTAAATAACCGAAAGGAGGGGGAGTTATGCTATATCCATAACGTAAATATTCAGCAGGAGGAGTATTGGCGCCATTTACCATATTTTCGTGTTTGGGCTCCCCTGGTTTAAGATCAAAAGATAACGTACAGTTTCCTGGCTTGGGCTTACTGGGCTCACTGGGCTTACTATCATCTGATTCCAGCAAGTTCCAATCACAAGCCAGCATATCGTCTTGTATCGGTTGCCAATTTGTTGTGCCGTTTTGTTTGCGCTTTTCGATATAAGGTAAGTCATCGGGCATGCCGGCAAGACGTATATACTCTACAGCGGAGTCCCAATGATGACGAGACACTTTCTTTCCTAAGTACACCTGAATCATTGCCCAAGGGTATGAGCCGACAGGCGCAACAGTATCATTGACCTTAACTTTATATTGTTCTGGGTCTAATAGACACTGAATATCAGTATTATTTTCGGGCTTATTAATTTCAGACATAAATTCCTCACTTATTATGAGTTAAAGTTCAAGGGGATTTCATCTTACTGCTAAACCGCCAGCTAATATTACTTAGTCTGGTTTTTTATTTCAATAATATAAGCTATAAAAGCCATTAATACAGGTTAAGATCGGGGTTTTTATTATAAAACCTGTCTGTTTTCTGTCATGAATATCCGTTAAGGAGTAAATGCGAATTTTATATCTGAAATTTTTAAGTGATTATTTCTGTTTGTGATTTTTGAGTTGGTGGTTAATTATTTTATGGGCATTGCGATAGTCAATAAATATTAGGGTTTAAATAAATTTAATGTTGGGGTAGGTTATTATTTTTAAATAATACTTTTATTCATTGGGATTCTTTTCGTCGATAAAGCTTTCCAGCTTTAAAGTTTATTTGAAAACTGTTTGAATGATGCCCCAATCTGGCATCAGACCGAACAGGAAGCACACGTCAGAGTCGTACCGTTTTCTGTCGTGCTCCCTATCCGGTCATCGATTTTCTTCAATAACGGCTCAGGCCTGAGTGACAGGCCTTTCACAATTAATTTAATTGGGGATCTAAAATATCTATGACCTTAGATAATATTTCATCAACAACATTAGGTTCAGCCTGTGCCGAATAGGTAGCCTGGCACTTATTCAAATCAAGTGATCGGATCTGGTAACAAAGCACAACACCGGTAACTTTTCCGGTATCGGTACCTGCGCCATCCAGATATACGGTGACAGCTTCAGAACGTGCCATTCCTCCCCCGCTAGTAATTGGAACGCAAAGTGCAGTACCTAATTTTTGATTCAGTGCAAATTCAGAGATAACCAGATAGTAATGCGCCCCTTTAAATTCTCTGCCGCTAACGAGATCGCCGTTAGCGTGCCAGATTTCACCCTTGCGTGGGACGTTCTTTCTATGCACCATTAAATCACCTCATTGCTAACATGGGGAGAATCTAGATCGCCGGCTGTTGCTTCGTTGAAAGCCCGCACTTCTGTTTCATCAATGCCTTGCAACAGCTCAGAAAGCGATTTCCTGCCTCTGGCAATTCTACCCGCCGGTTTGATGCTTATTGTGTCGCCTGACGATCTTACATCCAATGTCATGCCGACAGACCACCCCATTACTGTTGCAATATCACTAGGGATTGTGACAACGACAGCACCTCCCTGTTGACGTAAACGTGTTCTTGCCATGATGACCTCCAATAAATATGCAACTTTGTCTCACCCATTTATTGTATCAGTAAGTTTCACAAAGTCGCGCTTTTTGTTTCGATATCGCAGCAGGGCTTCCCTATTATCTGGGCGATGTATTAAGAAATTATGGATATCTGCACTCAATGGATATTTTCTGCATATAGCGGCTAATTGAACGTCTATATTTCACGTAATTATACCCCCTCATAATTTGTTATTTCACTCTGGTAGGCATATGACAAGAGGGGGATCCTTATGCAGGGCTTAAATAATAAAGTCGCGATTGTCACGGGTGGCGCAACCAAAATTGGTGCTACTGTTGCCAAGGTATTGAGTGAATATGGAGTGAAGGTTGCTATTTTCGATATTGATCAGGAAGGGGGAAAAAAAGCTGCCGGCCTGCAACCGGCATTGATCCGCTTCTGGCCGGTTGATATTACGGACGATAAACAACTTTCACAGGGAATACAGGAAGTTGCTGATTTTTATGGTCGCCTGGACTTCCTGATCAACCTTGCCGCCACGTATTTGGATGATGGTGCCTGTTCCGGCCGTGAAACATGGCTGACCGCGTTAAATATCAACGTGGTCAGTGCCGTTCAGGCCGCCCAGTTTGCCCGACCTTATCTGATTGCAGCGGGAGGCGGTGCCATTATTAACTTTACCAGCATCTCCTCCTCTATTGCCCAGACCGGCCGTTGGTTATATCCCGCTTCAAAAGCCACGTTATTGCAAATTACCCGCAGCATGGCAATGGATTATGCCGCTGACCACATTCGCGTTAATTCAGTTTCACCAGGGTGGACTTGGTCACGGGTCATGGATGAGCTGACGCAAGGGAATCGACAGAAAACCGATCAGGTTGCCGCTGATTATCACCTGCTTGGCCGTGTCGGCGATCCTGAAGAAATCGCGCAAGTTGTGGCCTTTCTCTTATCTGATTTAGCCAGTTTTGTCACTGGGGCGGATTATGCCGTTGATGGAGGCTATTCAGCAATGGGGCCAGAACAGGCAAAACCCGCCATTCCGCGTTTGACGGAATAAGCACCCTGAAAGCAGTTGCACCGAAAGAGGAAAATACTATGCGTCGTATCGCTATCGTTGGAGGTGGCCAGGCTGGGTTGCCTCTGGCTCTTGGTCTGCTTGACAAAGGCTATCAAGTCACTGTGGTCACCAACCGTACGCCTGATGATATTCGTCATGGTCGGGTGATGTCGAGCCAGTGTATGTTCGATGCTTCTTTGCAATTTGAACGTGATTTGGGATTGAATCAATGGGAAACCCAATGTCCGCCCGTTGAAGGCATCGGTTTTATCGTTCCACATCCTGAAATTCCCCATGACAAGGCGATTGAGTGGAGCGCCCGACTCGACAAATATGCGCAAGCTGTCGATCAACGCCTTAAGATGCCATTTTGGCTGGAGCTGTTTGCTTCCCGTGGTGGTCATCTGGAAATAAGTGACGTGGATGTGGCCGGACTGGAACGCCTGGCGGCCAGCCATGAACTGGTTATTTTGGCGGGAGGAAAAGGGAAAATTGTGAAATTGCTCGAACGCGATGCGTCACGCTCCCCCTATGATACACCTCGGCGCGCATTGGCATTGACCTATGTGAATGGGATGGTGCCAACGCCGGAATATTCCCGTGTTTCGTTTAATCTGATCCCAGGCGTGGGGGAATATTTTGTTTTTCCTGCCCTGACATTGAATGGTCCCTGCGACATCATGGTATTTGAAGGTATTCCGGGTGGCGCAATGGATGGCTGGCAAGAGGCCAGAACACCGCAGGAACATCTGGCCTATAGCAAGCATATCCTCAACACGTTCCTGCCGTGGGAGTCTGAACGTTGTCATCACGTTGAGCTGACCGATGAAAATGGCATTCTGGCGGGATGTTTTGCGCCGACAGTACGTAAGCCGGTGCTGACACTGCCTTCTGGCCGGCAAATTTTTGGGCTGGGGGATGCGGTGGTCACGAATGATCCGCTGACCGGGCAAGGCTCGAATAATGCCACCAAAGCGTGCAAAGTTTATTACGAAGCCATCCTTGCCCGTGGTGATAAACCGTTTACCGCAGAGTGGATGAATCACACATTCGAACAGTTCTGGAAATACGGTCATTACGTTGTGGAGTGGACCAACAGCCTGCTGGCTCCGCCAAAGCCACACATTCTGGATTTATTAGGGGCAGCTCAACGCTTGCCAGCCCTTGCCAGTACTATTGCCAATGCTTTCAACCATCCTCCGGTGCTGTTCCCGTGGTGGGAAGATGCCCTGGCGTGTGAAGCATATATCCATTCACAGCTTATTGAAGAAATTCGGGCATAAACGGGGAAAATAAACATGAGCATAAATACCCTGAACATCAATGACCCAATGCCGCTGTTTGAGCATGAATGGGGCGCGACCGAGTTTGAAACCAGAACGCTGCGCACCCTGTTGGGAAAGTATCCGACAGGGGTTGCCATTGTTGCGACCCGTACCGCTGACGGGCGTAATGTAGGGCTGACTATCAACTCATTTGCGTCACTTTCGCTGGAGCCGCCTTTAGTGCTCTGGAGCCTGGTCAACCACTCACCTAATTTGTCGGTATTCCGTGATTGTGGATATTTCACGATCAGTATCCTTGGCCGTGACCATCAGGAACTGGCTCTGCATTTCGCCAGTTCGCGGGTAGAAAATAAATTTCAGGGTATTGCGGTGCAGGAAACGCCGGAAGGTATCCCTTCGATTGGCGGAGCGATAGCGACACTGGTGTGTGCCAATCACCAGCAAACGCACCTTGGTGATCACTTGTTGATGATTGGTCAAGTAAAGCGAATTGCCAGCATCGAAGGCAAACCACTGGTTTTTCATAGCGGCATGTTTACCGGACTGCATGACGTTCATGAAATATAAAAGATCGTTCTGTTTGTTTATGATTGATTTCTGTTGAAAAAACATTCAGGAGAACATGAATGAAAAGTCCGTTAAGTGCATTGGTCGTCGCGTTAAATCAAGGCAGTGTAAACATCATCGACCTGACGCAAACATTAACCCCCGATTTTCCGGCCTTGCAGTTGCCGGCACAATTTGGACAAGTCTGGTCATTTAGCATGGAGCGCATTTCTCACTATGACGAAAATGGCCCGGGCTGGTATTGGAACAATTTTAGTTGTGGTGAGCATACCGGCACGCATTTTGATGCGCCGGTACACTGGATCAGCGGTAAAGATCATCCCGATAACACCGTCGATACCATTCCCTTGCCTAATTTTATCGCCCCCGCAGTGGTGGTCGATGCCAGCTTACCGGTGACACAAGATCCCGACTGGATATTGACGGTTGAGTATTTACAGGCTTGGGAGCAACAGCATGGACGCATTCCTGCCGGCGCATGGCTGCTGTTGAGGACAGACTGGTCGAAACGGGCGGACGATCCGGCTTGCTTCCTGAATATCCGTGATGATGGCGCCCACACGCCAGGGCCAAGCCAAGCCGCGGTTGAATGGCTGATCCATGAGCGGGATATTCGCGGATTCGGCGTCGAAACTATTAATACCGATGCCGGTCAATCTTACGCTTGGCCGGTGGCTTATCCCTGTCACACGCTGATGCACGGAGCGAATAAATATGGCTTGCAGTGTTTGAAAAACCTCGATTTGTTGCCACCCACAGGGGCTGTCATTATTGCCGCGCCCCTCAAGATTGGCGGCGGTTCGGGCAGTCCGCTGCGTGTTCTGGCCTTAGTTGAATCGAGTTAAATCTTTTTGGAGCGACACCATGACAGCGTCCAAGCCACAAGTGATTATTGTTGGCAGTGGCATCAATTCACTGGTCTGTGCAGCACTGTTGGCGAGATGGGGTAAATCCGTCTTAGTACTGGAACGTAATGCGGTACTTGGCGGTTGTATTCGCACGGAAGCGCTTTTTACCGGTTACACCCATGACGTGCTCTCTTGCTGGTATCCGCTGTTTTTGGGCAGCCCGGCCTATCAAGAACTCAAGCCGGCATTGGAAAAGGCGGGAGTGGAATTTCTGCACAGTGATTATTCAACCGGATTGGTACAACCCAATGGCAAAGGCATTGCCTTAAAGCGGGAGATGTTGGCCGCTTCCTTACAGCTTGATGAAGTGGCGGCAGGGGCAAATGATGGCGAGGCATTGATGCGCATGGCACAGCAGATCCTGCATGATGATGCTGCGCTGATCTTCGGTTTATTGAGGCACAATCCTTATGGTTTCGGCATACTCAAGCTGCTATTTTCTGAATGGCGCAAACGCGGCATGGATGGATTAACGGCGTTTGCCGGCCGTTCGCTGGAAACATTCCGCCGCTGGGCGGAACGCGAATTACAGTCTGATTTCAGCCGCGCCCTGATCGCACCGTGGGTACTGCATACCGGATTAGGGCCGGATGATGCCAGTTCCGCGCTGATCGGCAAGCTCACCTTTGCGGCCGTGGTTGCCGGGGGAATGCCCGTGGTGAAAGGCGGCAGTATTCGCCTTGTCGATGCGCTGAAAGGGATCATCGAGCAACACGGCGGCCGGCTTATCACGAATGCCCACGTTGACCGCATCATCACTCACCAACGGGGAAAACAGCGCCGCGCTTCTGGCGTACTCGTGGCGGAACAGATTTATCACGCCAGTGAAGCGGTGGTTTGCAATGTGACCCCGCAACAGCTTTATGGTCATTTGCTGGGTAACGTTCCCGATGCTGTCCGGCAACGGGCGCAGAACTATCGTTATGGGCGCGGGGGAATGCAGGTGCATTTTGCCTTGAACCACCCGCCGCCGTGGCGTGAGCCTGAACTGCGCCATGTGCCACTTGTCCATTTAACGGAGAGCATGGAACAGGTCTGTCTGTCCGTGACGCAGGCCAACAACGGCTATCTGCCGAGCCATCCGACACTGGCAATCGGGCAGCCAACCGCTCTTGATCCTTCCCGTGCCCCAGAAGGCGGTTGGATCTTGTGGGTGCAGATGCAGGAGTTACCCACCCATCTGAAAGGGGATGCGTTGGGCGAGATCCCGATCCCCGCCGATGGTCAATGGAATAACGCGGTGCGTGAAGCGATGGCGGATCGGGTTCAGGCGCGTCTGGAAACGGTGATGCCCGGTTTTTCTTCCTCCATTGTTGGCCGAAAAGCCTATTCTCCGGCGGATTTGCAGGCATTGAACAGTAACTTGTCAGGGGGAGATCCCTACTCAGGCATTTGCTCACCGGATCAATTTTTCTGGCTACGTCCGTTTGCTGCTTCACAGGGAACAAAGGGGCATCAGACCCCTGTCAGTAATGTGTTTCATATTGGGGCTTCAACCCACCCAGGCCCCGGATTAAGTGGCACTTCCGGCTATCTTGTTGCCCGCCGGCTGGCGCGGCGCTGACCAAATTAGCCAATCATTTCAACCTGTATCCATTCATCTCTTTTATAGAGAGGAGAATTTTATGACGTTAAAATTCAGACAATTCATTTATGCAGCGGTGTTATCACTGCCCGGTTTTTTAGCGATGTTAAGTGCGCCGACAATGGCGACAGAAGGGGGAGTTGGCGCCTATCCTGATGGTTTGGACAATTATTTGTCCGGTGTATTACCCCCGACGGGGGTTCATGCCCTGTTTTATGGCGGCAATATTCACTATAACAAACTTAAGGATGATAAAGGCAATGTGATCCCTGTTCCGGGTTTCAAAGTCAACGTCAACGTCCTTGCCCCCCGTCTGGTTTGGGTCACGGAGACGTCGGTTTTGGGCGGCCAATTGGCTTACCATGCCATTTTGCCGTTATTGGATGTCACCGCTAATGCGGCCGGCAAACACAACAACAGCAAAGGGATAGGGGACATCACCGTTGGCCCGGCGCTGGGTTACCATCCCGCCCCTGATTTGGCCTATGTGGTTGGCTTGAATGTCAACGTGCCGACAGGCCACTACGATCGCAAAGATCCTTCCAGCCTCGGAAAAAACTATTGGACAGCCCAACCTGTCTGGGCGCTGAGCTATTTCCCTGCTTACGGCATCAACGCCGATTTAAAAGTGATGTATGACGTCAACTTCCGCAACGGGGCCACCCAAACGAAATCGGGTCAGGCACTGCATACGGATTATGCGCTGGGGTGGGGATTTGGCAACGGTTTGGTCGTGGGCGTTGGTGGCTATCTCTTCCAGCAGATCACCCATGATCGTGGTGCCAATGCCGCAAGCGGTAAAGCAAGTGCGGTGGGTTTCGGCCCCTCGGTTCGCTATGCCAATGATAAAGGCTGGCTGGTGACCTTAAAATGGCAAAAAGATGTTGTTGTCTATAATCGCCCATCGGGTTCACAGATTTTCTTAAAAGCGGCGATCCCCTTTTGAGAGAATATTGATAAAAAGACGCTGCTCATCAATATGAGTAGCGTTTATTTTTATCATTTAATTAATCCGATAAATAATAACATTAAAACACAGTAAAGCTTTATTGTTACCCCTGAATTTATTATGCCAATAACTTGACTTGATTTTTCTTTGTCTATATAAGTTTTGACCTGAAATAATCATCTTTTTGAGATTAATAAAGGTCTTACGATGGGGACATAATCAATGTCAACGCTGATTCATTGTAACAAAGTTAACTTTAGTATTAATGCCAAGCCCCTATTTAATAATCTGTCCATCACGATTAAAGAAAACGACAAAATTGCTTTGGTTGGTTATAACGGCACGGGGAAAACCCATTTACTTAAGCTATTGGCGGGGATTGAAAAGCCGGATGATGGGGTCATTGAATATGCCAATGGCCTGAGACTGGAAATGGTTTCTCAGTTTATTGACGATGGATTGCTTGAAATGACATTGCTTGATGCCATTGCCCAAAAAGTGAAGCAAATTGATGAATATGGCGCTTATAAGGCCGTATCCATGCTTGATGATTTTGGCTTTCAGGAGACGGATTTTACCACTAAAGTTGCTGATCTCAGCGGCGGGCAAAAGACCAAATTAATGTTTGCCATGAGTGCGGTCGTGGAACCCGATATTATTTTATTTGACGAACCCAGTAACCATTTGGATGCCAATACCCTGAAATTCTTCGAGGATTTCTTTAATAAAAATCTGAAGAGTGCTTTTATTATCGTTTCCCATGACCGCAACTTTCTGGATAACGTGACCCACCAGACGGTTTTCTTGCGTGACCAACAATTAACGGCTTTTTCCCTGCCATTCAGTCAGGCATTGGTTGCCTTGCAAGAAAAAGATGAAGCGGATGCGTTGCGCTTGCAAGCAGAAGAAAAGAACATTCGGCGCATACAGGAAAGTGCCAAGCGTTTGGCAATATGGGGGAAAGTCTACGATAACGAAAAATTGGCCAGAAAAGCCAAATCGATGGCGAAACAGGCGGAAAAACTCGAACAGAGTAAGACCAAAATCACCGAAGGGGAAACTTATCGGTTATCGTTGGATGCCGACACGGTCAAATCGAAAAATATGCTGCAAATTGGGGAAAAATGGATTGGTTATCAACACAATGAGCAGTTTAATCCTTTATTTTTAATTAATGGTTTATATATCCGGCCAGGCGATAGAATCGCCCTGTTAGGTGATAATGGCGTGGGGAAATCGACGCTTATTCATACTCTGGTTGAGGCTTATATTTATCGCAAGGCCGAAAATATGACCTTCTCCCCGCAATGTAATATGGGGTATCTCGATCAGGAACTGGAAAAAATCCCGCTTAACGAATCGATCTTCGATGCTGTCAGAAATAATACACCGAATATCGATGACATCACCTGTAAACAGCAATTGATTGCGGCAGGCTTTAACTATGCGGATTTAAATCAATTAGTGGGGCGATTAAGTGGCGGCGAGCGCTCCCGATTAATGTTTTTGATCTTGAAATTAAATAAACACAATTTCCTGATCCTCGATGAACCGACAAACCACTTGGATATTTTTGGCAAAATGGAATTGGAAAGTGAATTGATTAATAACGACATGACGATATTAATCACTTCGCATGATCGGGCATTTATTGATAACGTCGCCAATCGCTTTTGGCTGATTAAACATGGCAAGCTGGAAGAAATCACCTCCAGTGAGGGGTATTATCAGTGGCTTAATCAAAAAGTGATCCCGAATCAAAAAGACATCGTTAAAGTTCAGGAAGGTGCGGTTGATAAGGCGGAAATACTCACGGATGAGGAAGCGATCCTGCAACGCATCGTGATATTGGAGCAAAATCTGGCAGAAGATTTAGCCAGAAAACCGAAACATCAAAAGCCAAAAAATCAGGCGAATTGGAAAAAGGAAATTGAACAACTTTATGCCAGGCTGGGGTGATTGAGCATCTCTGTTGCAACAGCCAGCGGCATAAACAGTTCACCACAATCAAAATGGTTTCTATTGTGTTTGTTTTTATCGAGACGCTCAATCTTCATTGCTTATCGTTTCTCTATGTCGACGAGCAGCACGCAGGAAACGTTCGTTTGTCTCAATGGGGTTTTCCAACGCATGGACAAACGCCAGTGCATCGTCCCGACACAATTTAATGCGCATATCCTGTTCAATCAATCGCTTAGCTTCTGTTACAGCAGCATTTGTAATAAAACTATTCAGACTGGTGTAGCCTGATAATGATAGTGCCATTTCGAGTAATTCCTTGGTCTCAGAACTGACTCGTGTGGTGATGCGTTCATTTGCTAATGTGGACATAACCCTGGCTCCTACCGCATTGCGGTTGTGAATTAAATACGATATTGATTAATTTATCATCAAATTTAACAAGGTTCAATAAATGCGTCAAAATGACGTCATATAAGTAAATTGAGCGTTGAATTATCGCGCCCCTTATTTGGGGCGCTGACAGTGATTTATCACGACAAGATACGTTCGGCAGCAGCGGCGTCGAGCCAGTCTTTAAACTCGGTCAATAACAGATCGTATAAAACATCTTCTTTCATCGTGGCAAAATTGTCGATGGCGAAGAATTGGGTATTATCCAGACGACGATCAGTAAAATTATCGAGATTTTCGAGGATGCCATAATTCGATCCCCCCAAGCCAACAAACTTCCAGAAAATAGGGTAATTGGCTGAACGCCGGATAGCATCTTTAATTTGGCGGGTCTTACTGATACCTCCGTCGGTAATAAATACGATATAAACAGGCAGATCACTGTCTTTAAAAAAGTCGATAATCTCTTCCATTACTGGCGGTTCATTGTTTACCGCACCGAGACCGGGGAGAATTTCCCATCGGGTGAGTTTTGTGGCGGTCTGGATGGCATGGATATAGCCATCAAGGTTATCAAGGTTATCAAGGGTGACATCCTGATATTTTTTGTGTTTCTCGGCAAAACCCCAGACATCCATTGCGCCGTCATCGTCAAATTGCACGGCCAGTACCGCAATGCGATCCAGGACAGCCTGAACATTGCCCTTTTTGAATTGGCTTTTCATCGATCCTGACGCATCAAGAACAAACGCGACCCGTGCCTTGATGGATTGCAGTTTATGCTTGCTCAGGCTAACCGTTGCATTTTTGGCAAGGTTGATGAGACGTGGCGCTTTATCCTGTAGTTTTTTCTCAAGGCTGATAGTGGGATTCGGGGAAGCGCTGGCAGGCGCGGGCGGCTCCACATCGACACCAAAATTGACCGCCAGAGGCTCCAAACCACCATTAAACCCTTGCCCAAGCGCACGAAGTTTCCAGTTGCCGGCATGCCGATAAATTTCCACAACAATCATAGACTTTTCAGTTCTGCCTGCTGTTGCAATGGTGAAAGTCGCAATATTTTGGGCTTCAAATTTCAGTTGCTGGAGGCCGGCAACTGAATCCGCACCATCGATGACCAGCGTGATAGCAATTTTGCTTACATTGGCCTCTATTTTGCTGAGATCCAACGTGATAACACTGTGTTGGTGAAACGTCTCTAAAACCAGACTGTTATCGGCGGCAGCAGGATGATTATAAAAGTAAAAATCACGGTCTCCCCTGACTTTCCCACTGGCATTTAACAGAAAAGCGGAGGCATCGATTTCACTGTGAAAAGAGGCGGTTGTTGGGTAAGAGAGAGTGAGCCGAAGAGAGGTCGTGGATAAAACAATATTCTGCCCTGCTTGAAGTTGCATGGGTGATGTCCTTATTGAGTGAGTAATGAATATCCTTGGTGGATGTTCTTTGCCAGATGTTATTTTAAATAAAGAATTATCCGCTTATTGACATTAATAAACTTTTAAATAAGCCTCAAAACGCGCAATGACTCTTGAATGCAATCGTAACCAAGGTATTTACCGTGCCTGTTTTATTGGGCGCTGTTCTCACCCACGCCTCAAACTTTCACTCGGTGTCTCACCGTAGCGGGCTTTATATTCTGCGCTAAAGCGACCCATATGGGCGAATCCCCAACGCAGGGCAACGCCGGTGACGCTGGCGGCTTCTCCTGCCAGCAATTCGGTGCGGACATGTTCCATGCGCAGGTCACGTAAATACTGCATCGGGCTGATATTCAGAAACTCTTTGAAACCGGAGTAGAGGCTGCGCAGGCTGACGCCTGCCACTTGGGCAAGCTGCTCTACGGTGATGGGTTCGTGGGCGTGCGCCTGCAAATATTCCTGTACTCGCCGGACATGTCGCGGGCGAATGGAACAACGGTGGTTGGCGGGGGTTTCACTGTAATTATGCTGATGGGTAGACAGCAGAGTAACCGAAATTAATTGTTCTATCTGGCTGGTAATCAGTTTGTGTTGCAGGATATCGGGGACTTGGGTGGTACATTCCAGCAGATAAGGCATCAAACAGCGCCAGGCCTGACAGCGCTGCCATGCAAATCCCAGCTCAAATACCAGCGGTTGTTCCAGAGGATGCCCCAATTGGCCGACAAGGGTTCGCTCCAGCAAGGAGCGGGAGATCCTGACCATAAACTGGTCGTTATCCGCATTCCAGCGCATAGCGGTGTGCTGGTTGGGGCTGAGAACAGAAGCCATATTGGGGGTGGAATCAAGGCACTGGTCACCGCTTTCAATGCCGGCACAACCTGCCAGCGGCATTTGGACGAGAAAGAACGAACTCAACTCCCCTGGAGTGATTTCAACACTGGCACTGTAACGCAGCCGGCTCATGGAAATATCCCCCAGCGGAATATAGTGCATTCTGGCGTCCAGCTTTTGATTGTTGCCCACTATATGAAGTTGATGAGGCTGCATGACCCGCCCGACCATCGATTTCACTTCATCAAGATCGTTGGATGAAAAAAGCATGTGTTCCGGGGAATTGAGATGAGCCGTAATTTTTGTTAGTGCATATTTGGGGTCTGAACATTTCGATTCTGATTCAGAATAGTAGCGAGACCACGAATTGCCCATATTTAGATACCTCTAGCATTGGTCTTATTCTATTGTCTGCTAACAGTATCCACATATTGCTTAAATGAAATATATATGATTATGAATGTATTTATGATGGGTATTACCTGATTCACTGCGGGATGAGGGTTGTAGTACTAATGTAGTACTAATGTAGTACTAATGTAGCACTAAGCTTGTAGTACCAAAACATCACTTGCAGAATATGAGCTGAAATATTTTCAGCGGTTCGGCAGTGTTTTGATTATTTATCGTGATTCTGTCGATTATTTCGTGATTAGAGTCACTCTATTAATCAACATCACTGATAAAACAATATTACACTGAATAATCTCTACTTACTCATCTTACCCAACATTGATAAAAGCCCTACGATTATGGAAGAAAGGATCAAGCAACGTACAGAGAGTTATATTTCGGCAAGAAATCAACATCCTGCTTGGTTACTGCTTGCCACCCGACGTGCCCCGCTCGTTTTGAGCTGTCTGAAAACCTTGTTTGAGGAATCAAACGATGGTATTCCTCTTGAAGAGGCGATTGTGCAGCTTACTAACATCCTTATGGATCATATCAATCAAGAACAATATGAAATTAATCAGGATAATTTTCCTCTCCAGGCAAGCCGTGAACTACGGGAATGGATTAAACGCCGTTTAATTGTCGAGCGTGATGGACGTCTATTTGCAACCGATGCACTTGAAATTTCCATCACGTTTGTTGAAACGCTTGATAACCGGTTCATGACTTCAACCGCCTCTCGTTTGTCCACGGTACAAAGAGAAATCGAAAATCTGGAAACCCATCTTAATCCTAATCCGGCAAATCGGGTTTCTGTGTTACGTCGCCGAATAGCCGATCTTGAACGCGAGCTGCAAGAGGCAGAAGCAGGACACATTGAGGTACTGGAGCCACATCAGGCCATTGAACATATTCGCGAAGTCTTCAATCTGGCCACCAGCCTGAGAGCCGATTTTCGGCGGGTTGAAGATTCCTGGCGTGAAGCCGACCGTGTTCTCCGGCAATCGATTATTGGCGAGCAATATCATCGGGGGGAAATCGTTGATCGTCTGCTCAACGATCAGGAGGCGCTGCTCAATACTCCCGAAGGGAGGGTGTTTGACAGTTTTCAACAACAACTTCGCCAGTCTGCTGAACTGACCGCAATGAGTGAACGATTGCGTGTGATCCTTAGTCACCCTGCCGCTTCTGACGCGTTGAGCCGCATACAGCGCCATGATCTGCGCTGGCTGGTAAAGCGACTGGTCGATGAGTCGCAAACGGTACTTCAGGCGCGGGCCCGCAGCGAACGCGATGTTCGGGGGTTTATGAAAACCGGCCTCGCAGCGGAACATCATCGCGTCGGGCATTTGCTTAATGAATTCTTTAATCTGGCATTAAACCTTGACTGGCAGAGTCAGGCAGTACGCAAAAAGGAAGTGCCGCTTCCTGCGGTTGGCGTAGCTGTAGGGGGGCTCCCTATTATTGAGCGCCTTCGTTTCAAAGAGGTCGATGATGAAGCAGAGCAAACCCTTGATCTGAGTAACCATGCTGCCGATCTGGCACAAATCGGTGATGATTTCTGGGATGCGTTTAATGGGTTGGATCGAGAAGCGTTGCTCCGTCAGACATTACAGGTACTCGCGAAGGAGAATAGGCTCGTCAGCCTTGCTGAACTGGCGATATTGCTGCCGCCTGTTCACGATCTCGAAACGTTTGCCTTCTGGATTGGCATGGCAAAAGAAGCGGGTATCGACGTGAGAGATGATCAACGTGAATATGTTGAACTCCGTGATGATGAAGATCACCTCTGGCGCTTCGATCTCCCCACCACAGGGCTGGAAAGCAAGGCACTGAAAGATATTGACTGGGAGTGACAAGCATGGCGGGAATTTTTGACCGACTGATCAAGCAGCATAATGCAGCGGGGTCTGACAGTGATTCAGCTCAGCAAAACAGCGATTTAACCGAGCATGATTTGACCGATAATAGAGAAGAAAACATCACTGGCAGCGAAAAACGAACCCAGAAAAAAATACGGGAGTCCGTTCAAGAACTGCTTAAATTTGGCCTGTTGGAAGAGGCCAATAAACCCAACTTGTACCGCGCTGTACTAACCCATCCTGAAGAAGTCACTCGAATTTTGGAACCCCTCGATCTGGACATTGGCATCGATGAGATCCGCGGTGTGCTGTATGTCAAAGTCAAGCTGGATGATGTACAGGAACAGGATGAATGGTCGCACCCACTCGTGCGGCGGCAGCGGCTCAATCTGGAACAATCGTTGTTAGTCGCCATTTTGCGCCAGCATTTTATCGCCTGGGAACAAGAGAGTGGAACCGGCGCTAATCAGGCGCAGATAGCCATAGACGACCTGCTTCCACAATTACAGTTGTACCTTGGCGATCCGGGCAGTGAATCAAAAGAACGAACCCGGTTGATTAATCTGTTGGATCAATTGAAAGGCCACGGATTAGTGACGTCGCCGGATGCCCATGAACGGATCACGATTCGACCTGTCATTGCCCATCTCGCTGATCCGGTAAATCTTCAGGCATTATTGGTTTGGTTGCGGGAGCAGGTCGCACATCGGATACCCCCGGATGACACATCCAAAAACGATAACAGCGAGGAGGAAGCATGAATCAAGAGATACACCTGATGAGAGATGACTCTTTTATTCTCACCCGTATCGAGCTGTTTAACTGGGGTGGCTTTCAGGGACTGCATCAGGCAACCATCAATCAGGCAGGCACGGCAGTGATTGGCCCGACCGGAAGCGGCAAAACCACGCTGGTAGACGCGCTGATGACACTGCTTTGCGCTAATCCCCGCTACAATCTGGCTTCAACGGGCGGGCATGAAAGCGACCGGGATTTGATCTCTTACGTACGGGGAGTCTCCGGCCCCGGTGACGGGGGAGAGGGACAATCACATATCGCCAGACCGGGAAAAACCGTGACGGGTATTGCTGCAACGCTAGAGCGCAAAGGGCAAGTGGTACGTCTGGGAGCGCTGCTGTGGTTTGACACCACCAGTTCCAGCGTGACAGACATGAAAAGGCTTTGGTTATTCAGCGATAGCCCAGAGCAGACGCTTGAACACTGGCTGAATGTCTATCACGACGGCGGCATGCGATTGCTAAAGAAAATGGAAAAAGAGGCGACCGGGATCTGGGCATGGCCGAATAAAAAACAATACCTGGCGCGCCTGAGAGACTATTTCGACGTAGGCGAAAACGCCTTTACCTTGCTAAACCGTGCCGCAGGATTAAAGCAGCTAAACAGTATTGATGAAATTTTCCGCGAGCTGGTGCTTGACGACCACTCTGCTTTTGATCGAGCGGCAGAAGTCGCCAACAGTTTTGATGACCTGACCGAGATACATCAGGAGCTGGAAACCGCTCGCAAGCAACAGCAATCCTTACAACCTATCGCCCTTAGCTGGAAGAAGCACCAAGATCAGCAAAGTCAGCTTGCTGACAAACGGGTGTTGGAATCGCTGTTACCTGTCTGGTTTGCGGAGCAGGCAAGCCATCTCTGGCAACAAGAAGTCAGCCGCCTTGAAACCGAGCTTGATAAGACCAAAGCCAGCACAGCGCACCTGCGGGCGCAGCTTGAATCGCAGAAAAAGGTCGTTACCGACTGCTTGCAGCGTTATCTACAGGTTGGCGGCACAAATATTGATGAGTTGAACAACCGTATCGACGACTGGCAAAACACCCTCAATCAACGAAAAACATTGGCACACCAGTACCGGCAACTGACCCATAATCTCGGACTTCCCTCCGAATTGTCTCAATCGCAGCTAGAGGCGAACCAGCATGAAGCCGAAGTCAGGCGAGAGCAGCTCACCCGCGAGATCAAGTTAAAACGAGATGAGGTGTATCAAAAAGGGGCACTCAGGCACAACGTGGCTGAGCAACTTCGTCAATTAGAGGCGGAAAGCGCCGAGATTGCGCGGCGTCCGGACTCTAACCTCCCTGCTCATTATCAGGCGTTTCGCAGTGAGCTGGCAAAGGCTCTGGATATTGATGAGGCGGAGCTTCCTTTCGTGGCAGAACTGGTTCAGGTTAAGCCGGAAGAGGCTTCATGGCGTGGCGCCATTGAACGCGCTATCGGTAGCCATCGGTTGCGCATCCTTGTCTCACCGGAATCCGCGCCGGCAGCGTTAAATTGGGTAAATCAGCGCCATAATCGCCTGCATGTGCGATTGATGGAAGTTAAATTGCCATCCTCTTCCGTCAGTTTTTTTGATGATGGTTTCACCCGCAAACTGCTGTGGAAGGATCATCCCTGGAGAGAAGCCGTAAAAGTGCTACTGGCGGGTATTGATCGCCACTGTGTTGACAGCCCTGAACAGCTACGCACGATCCCTCATGCCATGACCGCTCAGGGACTCATGTCCGGCAAGCAACGTTTTTACGACAAACAGGATCAGAAACGCCTTGATGAAGACTGGCTGACAGGGTTTGATAACCGGGACCGAATGACCTTTCTGGCGAAAGAAATGGTCAGGCTTCAGGAACAGATGACCGTCGCCACTCAAGAGCTTGAGCCGGTAAAAGGTGAGGTAAACCAGCTTCAGCTCCGGGACGCTTTATTTCAACGAATTCAGCAACTGGACTTTAATAATATCGATGTTCCGGGCGCGATGAAGAAGCTCGCGGAATTAAGGGAACGGCGGGAGAACTTAATCCATCCGGATTCTGATGTCAGCGCCGCCAAGATATTGCTAAACGAGGCACAACAGATTGAGGAAAGTATTGAAAAGCAGCTTCAGGAGGCCAATAAAGAGCTCGGTGGGCTGGAAAAAAGCCTCGACAGGGCTTTGGGAGCAGAGCGACAGGCTCAACGCGTTGCACAACAGGGCATGACGGACGAAGAGCGGCAACTAAGCGGCTTACATTTCCCTACGGTGGCAATGGAACAACTGTCTGATATTTATGATCTTGAACGCCAGCATGCGGGCAAACTCCAGCGTGAAATCGAAGGGCTGAAAGGAAAACTGCACGACCTGAATCTCGAGTTGACCAGGCGCATGTCTGGTGCCAAAAACGTGGATACCGGGGCGCTTGCCGAAGTCGGCACCGATCTGGACGATATCCCGGCTTACTTGCAACGTTTGCAGGAGCTGACCGAAGAAGCCCTGCCTGAAAAACTCCAGCGCTTTCTGGACTACCTGAACCGCTCGTCCGATGATGGCGTCACGCAATTGCTCAGCCATATTGATCAGGCTGTGTTAATGATCGAAGAGCGTCTGAGCGAGCTAAACGCCACGATGTTCAGGGTTGATTTTCAGCCGGATCGCTATCTGCGGCTGGTCACAAAGAAGGTGATCCATGAAAGCCTGCGCACACTTGAAAAAACACGGCGTCAGTTAAATGCCGCACGGCTTATTGATGATAACGGCGAGAGCCATTATAAGGCCTTACAATCGCTGGTTGCGTTGCTTCGGGATGCCTGCGAAAGGAATCGAACGCTGGGAGCAAAGGCGTTGCTGGACCCGCGTTTTCGTCTGGAGTTCGCTGTGTCGGTGATGGATCGTCATACGGGTAATGTGATTGAGTCCCGCACGGGTTCACAAGGCGGCAGCGGTGGGGAAAAGGAGATTATTGCCTCTTACGTACTGACCGCCTCGCTCAGTTATGCGCTTTGCCCCAAGGGCAGCAGCCATCCGCTTTTTGGCACCATTATTCTTGATGAAGCTTTCTCCCGTAGTTCCCATGCGGTTGCGGGCAGGATCATTGCTGCACTCAAGGAGTTTGGTCTGCACGCGGTATTTATCACCCCTAACAAAGAGATGCGACTGTTGCGCCACCATACTCGCTCGGCTATCGTCGTCCACCGACGCGGCCAGAATTCAAATATGGTCTCCCTGAGTTGGGAAGAGCTTGAAAATCACTACCAACGGCGAGCGCAAGAGCAGCATGAACTCACCTAACGACATCGCAAAAAAACTTGCCCGCCAATGGGATAGCGCAAAGCGCCGGGCGGAACGCTTACTCCCTCCGGGTAACTGGCCCTTGCGGCTGCCCATTGGTAAACCCACCCCAAGGGAATTTACTGAACATGCCCGGCAAGTTTTGGAACATGTTAAGGCATGGAGGAGTGTGCAGACCGGACGAGTCGAGTGGGAATTAGTGAATTATCGGGCGAGTAGTGAGCCGGTACCCATGCCAGTGCGCTGGGTTCTGGCCGGGCCTTCAGAGTGGATTGATGCTGCCGCAGATCGGGGGGTCAGCCGCGAGTTCAGGTTGCTTGAGGAAATTATCGAACAAGTCGATGCGGTTTTTCATCCACTCTTGATTAAAAGCCGTTCACTCTGGCAAAACCGAAATCCTCAAGAGGTTATTACGGCCGCTGGGCTGGCCAACCGTTTAACACCCGGCTGTGCAAACGGACTGCCATTGAGATTATTGTCCGGGCTGGGAGTGGATACAAAATTTATAGAAAACAATACCTCATTACTGACCCGGCTTTTGGACGAACGTTTTGCGGGCGAAGCCAGTAAACAAGGATTAACCACTTTTCTGGATGCGCTTGATGAAAACAACCATTGGGTACTCGTCATACCGCTGTCACCCGGATTATTGCCCTTCAAAAAAAGTAAGGTCACCACAGTAGAACTGGCTGACGTTAAACTGCCTGCTTCACGCTTACTCGTTGTTGAAAATGAACAATGCCAGCATCAGTTACCAGCTTTACCTGACACCATCGCCATTTTGGGTGCCGGCCTTGATTTGCAATGGTTATCTAACCCTGATCTGGAAGGAAAATCCGTTGCCTACTGGGGAGATATGGATACTTGGGGGCTTCTGATGCTGGCAAGAGCCAGAAAACATCACCCAACGCTTTCCGCATTGCTGATGCACCGTGAATTATTTGATGAACATGCCAGTGATAAGGCTGTTCCCGAACCGGTAAAAGCGCAGGATACTATTCCAGATGGTTTACTGAACGAAGAAGCCGATTTTTATCATTATTTAGCTGTTCGACAACGTGGGCGCCTTGAACAAGAGTTCCTCCCGCCAGATGTCGTCACTTCAGTACTCACACGTTGGGGAATGGATTAAGCCTATCTTCTCGTGAATGAATCCTGACTGAAAAATAAGTGGGACCGCGGTTCCATCTTATTTTGTCCAGTCCTCGATAGTTAAATCAGCCACCATTCCAAATGCTGAATCGCTGGTAACGAGAGTTAATCCCCGGCTCAGGGCGTGAGCTGCAATCAACTGCTCCATTGTTCCCATTGTTCTGCCTGTTTTTTCCATTCCGGCGCGTAACGTCCCATAGACTTTTGCCGCATTTTGATCCCAATCATAAACTGTAATCGAATCAATAAATGTGTTTACGATATGCTCCAGGGGACTGTTTTGGCGTCTGGCCAGGTCATAACGCAACTCGGCCCCAGTAATGGAGGATATCCCTATTTCTGAGGGTGATATGGTGCGTAATTTGGCTATGACTGTCGGATGTTGGCGAAAAATGTAACTGACGATATTGGTATCCAACATGTACATTAAAAAATGTCTCCAAATGGGTCACGCTGTGTAATATCCTGATTGCGTTCATTTATATTTAAAAAATCATCAGGAACGGACAATGTGTGTAACATATTGAGAAAACTGTCCCAATTATCAGTTGATTTGTTTTTAGACAGAATAACGTCCCCGTTTTCATTTTTTCGGATATAAACATGATCAGTGTCGAATTCAAATGCAACAGGCAGTCTCACAGCCTGATTACGGCCATTTTTGAATATCTTTGCAACTCGTTCCATCGTTAACTCCTAAATAAATTTGCTCTAACATAGGGTAAAGCATATGCTTCAAATTGACATATGTCAACACATATGCCAATTTGAAATATCCGCAACGTCAACGGTTTCATCACCCATTTCCTGCCTGTTTTTACAGAATAGTTGTCCACCCACTGCTCGCTTTATCCACTCCCTGCATAAATCACAATTACATGACAAATCATGCATTGACCATTAACGCATCGCCGAATTACATAAGTGATAACAAAAAGGCGTAAAGCGGACATGGTGAGGTAAACATGGCAGAGCGATCATTTGTCGAGGAAGTGAAAAAATTGCGTCTGGGCCAAGGCGACGTTTTCAGTGGTGAAGGTATTCTGGCCGTGACAAAAGCCCTGCTGGAAGCGGGTGTTGCCTATGTGGCGGGCTATCAGGGGGCGCCGATCTCCCATCTGATGGACGTCTTGCTGGATGCGCAGGATGTGTTGTCTGAATATGGCATTCGCTTTGAAAACAGTGCCAGTGAAGCTACTGCGGCGGCGATGCTGGCCGCTTCCGTCAATTATCCATTGCGTGGTGCCATCACGTTTAAATCGACGGCGGGAACCAATGTGGCCGCAGATGCGTTGGCCAATCTGGCATCAGGCGGCGTCGTGGGCGGTGCGCTGATTATTGTCGGTGAAGATTATGGTGAGGGATCATCCATCATGCAGGAGCGCAGCCATGCTTTTGCGATGAAATCGCAGATCTGGTTGCTCGACCCACGCCCCAACCTGCCTTCGATTGTGCAGGCGGTAAAGTGGGGATTTGCGTTGTCGGAAGCCAGCAATACGCCGGTAATGTTGCAGATGCGCATTCGTGCCTGCCATGTGCATGGCCGATTTGTGTGTGAAGAGAATCGCGCGTCCGCGTTCACAATCAAGGATGCACTGGAAAATCCGGCGCGCGATCTCAGCCGCATCGTGCTGCCGCCCGCCAGTTTTCTGCATGAGAAAGAAAAAGTTCAGGATCGCTGGCCGGCTGCCGTGCGTTTTATCCAACAGCACGCACTGAATGAGTTTTTTGCTGAACAGGCGGATGATATTGGCCTTGCCCTGCAAGGTGGCTGTTATAACACCGTGATCCGCGCCCTGAATCTACTCGGACTGGCGGATGTTTTTGGCAACAGCCAACTCCCGCTGTATGTGATGAATGTCGCCTACCCACTGATTGACGAAGAGTTTGACCGTTTTTGTCAGGGTAAACGGGCAATTTTAGTGCTGGAAGAGGGGCAGCCCAATTTTGTCGAGCAGAATATTGCCAATATCCTGCGCCAGCGTGAGATCGCAACGCGGTTACATGGCAAGGATTTACTGCCCATGGCGGGAGAATACAATACGGCCACCGTGTTATCAGGACTGCGGGCGTTTCTTGAACGTTACGGCAAAATGGCCGCGGAAAGTGCGGTGTCTGCCGGTCAGGTGCGCATTCCCGCCGTGACCTTACCGATTGAGGAAAATCATGCACTGGAAAAGGCGGTTCATGCCCGCCCGCCCGGCTTTTGCACCGGTTGTCCCGAACGACCGATTTTTACCGCGCTAAAGCTGGTTGAGCGGGAATTGGGGCAACATCATGTCAGTGCTGATATTGGGTGTCACTTATTTGCCATTTTGCCCCCGTTTAATTTGGGCAATACCACCATGGGTTATGGATTGGGTGCCGCCAGTGCGGCGGCGCTGAATACGCCGGTGGCGAACAAGCGGGCAATCTCGGTGATGGGAGACGGGGGATTCTGGCATAACGGTTTAACCAGTGGGATCGCCAACAGTGTTTTTAACCGCAGCGACAATCTGACCATTATTGTCGATAACAGCTACACCTCCGCCACCGGCGGGCAGGATATTCCCTCCTCAGTGGCAGTGAATGCCCATCGCAGTACCGGCCATGACATCGAAAAAGCCGTCAAGGGGGTTGGAGTGAAATGGGTACGCACGATTAAGCGAACCTATGATCTTAAAACCATGATAAAGACCTTGCGTGCAGCACTGACGATAGATAAACACGCGACAGGTGCGGGGCCAAAAGTTTTGGTCGCGCAGAGCGAGTGCATGTTGAATAAGCAACGGCGCGAGAAAGCCAGGATCAAAGGGGCGATTGCGGCAGGAAAGCGGGTCATCCGTGAGCAATTCGGGGTCGACCCCGATACCTGCACGGGCGATCACTCCTGCATCCGCCTGTCCGGCTGCCCTTCTTTGTCGATTAAGCCGAATCCTGATCCTTTGCGCACCGATCCGGTGGCAACGGTATTGAATAGCTGTGTCGGCTGTGGGTTATGCGGGGAAGTCTCTCACGCGGCCGTGTTGTGCCCCTCTTTCTTCAAGGCGCGGATCATTATAAATCCCACCCGTTGGGAACGATGGCTGCACCAGATCCGCCAAAGGCTTATCGGTTATTTGCAACGTCGTGATGTTGAGCGTCGCAAGCAATATGATTTTTAAGCAGGAGTGATACCTATGCCATCCATCAATTCGCTGTTTACAAACCTGCCCGCTCAACCGATCAAAATTGCTATTCTGGCGATGGGAGGCGAAGGAGGCGGTGTACTGGCTGATTGGCTCGTGACTTTGGGAGAAGAAAATGGCTATTTCGCCCAAACGACTTCTGTGCCCGGCGTCGCCCAACGAACCGGGGCAACCATTTATTATGTTGAGTTGTTCCCTGCGGCTGATGATCCGGCCGTTTCTCCACCCGTGCTGGCACTGATGCCAACGGCCGGTGATGTGGATATTGTGTTGGCTTCGGAATTGATGGAAGCCGGGCGCGCTGTCCAGCGCGGTTTTGTCACGCCGGATCGCACGACGCTGATCGCCTCAAGCCATCGGGTATTTTCGATGGGGGAGCGTTCGGCCATGGGCGACGGGCGGGTGGATAGCGGGGTGTTGATCCGGCAATCCCGGCAAGCGGCTTTGCATTTTATCCATTTTGATATGGCGCGGGTGGCAGAAAAGAGCGGCAGTGTGATCAGTGCTGTCTTGTTTGGTGCACTCTGTGGTACGGCGATTTTGCCGTTCAGCCGTCAGCAGTTTGAGGCGGCAATCATCAAGAAGAAAGTGGGGATAAAACCCAGCCTGCAAGCCTTTAGTTTGGGATTGAGCCGGGCGCAATCAGAAGCGAAATCAGGCAGCGCCAGAGAAACGGCGGCAGGCTCCCCGATCCCGGAAAAAAAACAACGTTCTCACACCCATCTTTCTCACCACAACGAAATCAATGCCCTGCTGCTGTATATCCGGCAAAAGATCCCGTCCTGTATCCATGACATTGTGATTGAAGGGATCAGGCGCCAGATTGATTATCAAGATCCGGCTTATGCCCGTTTGTATCTCGACCGCTTGCAAAAACTGACCCAGCAAGCCGTCAGACAGGATGAAGCCTTACTGAGTGAAACCGCCCGCCATTTGGCGCTGTGGATGGCTTATGAAGACACCATTCGGGTGGCCGATCTTAAAACACGTGTCGGCCGGTTCGAACGGGTTAAGCAAGATATGCGGGTGCGTGACGATCAACTTATTGATATAAAAGACTTTCTTCATCCCCGCATGGAAGAGATCTGTGACATCTTGCCGGCACGTTTTGGCCGCTGGCTGTCCCGTCCTCATTTTATCCATCGGATCTTGGCAAAATTACTCAGCCGTGGGCGTGTGATGACCACCAGCGCCATTCCGGGATACCTGCTGCTTTATATGCTGGCACATTGGCGTCGAATGCGCCGTCACACGCTGCGTTTTCAGCATGAAACAGTGCGCATTGAAGGATGGCTGTGGCGCATTGGCGTCGCCGCAAAGCGGGATCTCGATCTGGCTTTGGAAATCGCCCAATGCCAGCGCTTAATCAAGGGTTATGGCGAGACTCACGCACGTGGGTTAAGACATTTTCAAACCCTGATGGCGATTGTTGATCACCATCTGCATGATTTATCGCCCGACAATTTGCGCCAACTGCGTGAAGCGGCATTGGCGGATGAGCAGGGTGAGCAATTACGCGCGTGCCAACGGCGCCTCTCTTTATATTAATCCTAAGGAGTCTGCAATGAGTCTGCTTAGATTTATCCAGCCCCATAAAATTCGCTTTTCTGAGTGTGATCCGGCGGGGATCGTCTTTTATCCCCAATATTTCGTGATGTTCAATAACTTGCTGGAAGATTGGTTCGATGAGCTAACGCCAATCGGGTATGCCAATTACATCGCCAAACATCGCTTTGGGTTGCCAACGGTGCATCTGGAGGCGGAGTTTAAGGCCATCAGCCGAATGGGCGATCAGGTTTGGCTGGACTTAGAGGTTGAGAAAATTGGTAAAAAATCCCTGACGCTGATCCAACGCTGCGTCAGCAAAGCAGGTGAGCTGAGGATGAGCGCCACTCAGACTTATGTCACGACTTCACTGGATACTCATCAAGCTATCCCCATTCCCGATGAGTTTTACTATGCGCTAACGGAGCAGATGCCTTAGTTAAACAGGCAGCTTCGTTGAACGATCTTGAGTTGGACGAACGCATATCGCATGGGACAAATATCCTGCGGCAGGAGAAGAAAGATGAATTTAAGAGGTAAAAATATCGTATGTATTGGCGGTGGACCGGCAGGATTATATTTCGGTCTGCTGATGAAGTTGCAAAACCCTGATAACCGCGTCGTGGTCATCGAGCGCAATCGTCCGTATGACACATTTGGCTGGGGCGTGGTGTTTTCGGATGCCACGTTGGAAAACCTGCATCAGGCGGATCCGGTTTCGGCTGAAACGATTGGCAAGGCGTTTAGTCGTTGGGATGATATTGATATCCATTTCAAGGGAACGGTCAATCGCAGTGGCGGCCATGGTTTTATTGGCATTGGCCGTAAAAAGCTGCTGAATATCCTGCAAGATCGCTGCCTTGAGGTTGGGGTTGAGCTGGTGTTTGAAACTCAGGTTGAGGATGAGCAGGCGATTGCCCGTCAATATCATGCCGATTTGCTGATTGCTTCCGATGGCATCAATAGCCAGATCCGCACCCGTTATGCCGAATTTTTTCAGCCGGATATCGAACAGCGGCATTGCCGTTTTGTCTGGCTGGGGACGCGCAAGATCTTTGATGCGTTTACCTTTCTGTTTGTTGAAACAGAGCATGGCTGGTTTCAGGTTCACGCCTATCAGTTTCAGGCAGGGCTATCGACGTTTATTGTCGAAACGACGGAAGAGACCTGGCTGGCGGCGGGTATCGACAAAATGTCACAGGAAGAGGGGATTGCCTATTGTGAAAAAATCTTCGCGCCGTGGCTGGATGGGCATCCATTAATCTCCAATGCCACCCATCTGCGTGGTGCCGCCATTTGGATACGTTTTCCCCGCATCATTTGTGGCAATTGGGTGCACTGGATCACGCCAGAGGGCGATAACGGCAAGCCTGTCCCGATTGTGTTAATGGGCGATGCCGCCCATACCGCCCATTTCTCCATTGGTTCCGGCACAAAACTGGCATTGGAAGATGCGATTGAACTGGCCAACCGCCTGCAAGCCCATCACGGGGATTGGTCGGCAGGTTTGGCCGATTATCAGCAATCGCGCAACGTGGAAGTGCTGAAAATCCAGAATGCCGCCCGCAATTCAACGGAGTGGTTCGAAAATGTCGTGCGCTATGACGCTCTTCCGCCCGAACAATTTGCTTATTCACTGTTAACACGTTCACAGCGCATTTCCCATGAAAATCTGCGCTTGAGGGACAGGGCATGGCTGGAGAATTATGAACGCTGGTTTGCCCGAACATCGACCCCATTCTCACCGCTGATCCCACCTTTGCTGACACCGTATCGGGTACGGGGCGTGCTGTTGAAAAACCGGGTCGTGGTCTCACCCACGCTGCTGTATAGCGCCGTGGAGGGAACACCGGGCCCGTTCCATCTGGTTCATCTTGGCAGCCGAGCATTGGGCGGCGCGGGATTGCTGATCGCCGAAATGACTGCCATTTCTCCGCAGGCACGTGTCACCCCAGCTTGTACCGGATTGTGGAACGATCAGCATGTGCAGGCGTGGAAGACGATCACCGATTTTGTCCACCAGCATTCTGGCGCGCAGGTTGGCATTCAACTGGGACATGCCGGGCGGCGGGGATCGACCCAACTGGGGTGGGAACGTTCGGATCACCCTTTGCCGGAGGGCAATTGGCTCTTGGTTTCCGCCTCGGCGTTGCCCTATTTACCCGGCGTTTCCCAAGTGCCGGCGGCGCTCACTCACGCGCAGATGAAAGAGATTATTGCGCAGTTTGTCGCAGCAACGCACCGTGCCATCGAAGCGGGTTTTGACTGGCTGGAGATTCAGGCCGCACACGGTTATCTGCTTTCCAGTTTTATCTCCCCGTTGACGAACCAGCGCGGTGATGAATATGGCGGTTCGCTGGAAAACCGGCTTCGCTTCCCGCTGGCGGTCTTCAAAGCGGTGCGTCATGCCTGGCCGACCGATTTGCCGATATCCGTGCGGATTTCTGCCACGGATTGGGTGGAAGGGGGAACGACGGTCGATGAAGCGGTCGAGATTGCCCGCCGTTTCTATGCCGCCGGTGTGGATATGGTGGATTGTTCCAGCGGAGAAGTGTCTGTGGAGCAGCAACCGGTTTACGGGCGCATGTACCAAACACCGATGGCGGATCGCATTCGCAATGAGGCCAATGTGCCGGTGATTGCCGTCGGTGCGATCACCGATGCGGATCAAATCAACAGCATTATTGCTTCGGGTCGTGCCGATCTTTGCGCCTTATCCCGCCCGTTCTTAGCCGATGCGGCTTGGCTGCTGCGTGAATGCGCCAGATATGGCTGGACAGGTATCGACTGGCCACAACCGTATCTTTACGGCAAAGAACAATTAGAACGAACTTCCACCTTATTGTTATCTGTTATCCGTACAGGAGATAGCTATGTCTCAACAATCTATTCCTCAACAAGAAAATCCCCAATCGCATGATCAATATCGGGAAGAGATGATCGGCCGTGCCAATGTTGCCGACAGCCCTGAACTGCTGGCGTATTACAAGGAATTAGGGAAGTACAAGGCCGGGGCACTCTGGACCATCGCCAATAAAATAGAGCCTTGGCAGCCTAAATCCGCCTCGGTGCCGGTACTCTGGCGTTACCGTGATCTGCGTGAGCACGTGATAAAATCGGCCGATTTGGTCACGCCGGAACAGGCCGGACGCCGGGTGGTCTACCTGAACAATTCAGGAGAGCAGGGCATGTCTACCGCGGTCGGCTTGCTCTATTCCGGTCTCCAGACCATGCGACCGGGCGAAGCCGCATCGGCACATGCCCACTCCTCTTCTGCCCTGCGTTTTATCATGGAAGGACGCGGCGCTTACACCATTGTCGATGGGCAGAAAATATCGCTGGCAGCCAATGATTTTGTCTTAACGCCCAATGGCACCTGGCATGAACATGGCGTTGAATCTGATGGTTCACAATGTATTTGGCAGGATGGGCTGGATATTCCGCTGGTTAACGTATTGGAGGCGGGTTTTTATAAGGTGCACCCTGATTTAGGGCAGGCAGTGACTGAAACCGTGGATTCCTCTATTGCACTCTGGGGCGCCCCCGCTTTGCGGCCACAAAATGTTGGCTGGAATCAGCCTTATTCCCCGTTGTTCAGATACCAATGGGAACCCACTTATGAAGCCTTGCAACGTTACGCTCGTGTTTCAGAAGGTTCACCGTTTGATGACATCCTGATGCACTACATCAATCCGCTCACGGGCGGTCATGTGATGCCGACGCTCGGTGCCAGTATGCAGCGGTTGCGCCCTAGTTTTGTTGGCAAGGCTCATCGGCATACCGGTAGTTTCATCTATCAAGTGGCGAAAGGGCGGGGCTATTCCGTGATTGATGGTCAACGGTTTGACTGGCAGGAACGGGATATTTTCTGCGTACCTTCATGGGCATGGCATGAACATGTGAATACGTCACAAACGGATGATGCCTGCCTGTTCTGTTTCAACGATCTGCCCGTCATGCAGGCATTGCGATTGTATTACGAAGAAGCCCTGACTGATAACGATGGGCACCAACCAGTGAGAGGATAAGAGATGCGTTTAATCACTTACCGTTCAGAAGTAACGGCTGCCGCGCGATTAGGCGCGATTGTCAACAATCACGTCGTCGATTTGGCAAAGCTGGCGATTTATGCAGGGAGCCAATTGCCGGATAACATGCTGGCGTTTATTGATCTGGGTCCCCTGGCGGTGGGCAGCACAACGGCGCTGTTAGGCTCGTTCAACGGATTGTGGCCTGCGGGGGTTTCACTGCCCTTGCAGAATGTGAAAATTCTGGCGCCCATTCCCCGCCCGCGGAAAAATATCTTCGGTATTGGCCTGAATTATGTCGAACATGTGGCGGAATCCAGCCGCGCTCTAGATACGGCCAAAGATCTACCAAAAGAACCGGTGATTTTTTCTAAACCGCCAACCACGGTGATTGGCCCCGGTGACGCGATTGAACATAACCGTGAGATAACCCAGCAACTGGATTGGGAAGTGGAGCTGGCGGTGATCATCGGCACCCGCGCCAAAGGGGTATCGGAAGCGGAAGCATTGAAATATGTTTTTGGCTATAGCCTGATGATCGACATGAGCGCCCGTGATTGCCGCCGTGCCGGACAGTGGATCTACTCCAAGGGGCAGGATACCTATGCACCTTTTGGCCCCTGCATTGTCACAGCTGATGAAATTCCTAACCCACAGGATCTGGCACTGAGTCTCAAAGTCAATGGGGTGACCAAACAGCATTCCAATACACGCCATATGTTGTTCAACGTCGCTACCTTGATTGCCGATATCAGCAAAGGCATCACGCTGGAGCCGGGGGATATCATTGCCACAGGCACACCGGAAGGTGTCGGGGCGGGGCGTGATCCACAAGAATGGCTCTGGCCGGGGGATGTGATTGAAGCGCACCTTGAAAAGATTGGCGATTTACGTCACCCCGTGATTGCGGTGTAAATAAAACAGGAGCCTGAGATGCTGAAACTTCCCAAGTTTAAGGCGGCTGCGGTACAGGCTGCGCCCGTCTTTCTGGATACTGGGGCGACGGTTGATCTGGTTTGCCGGTTGATCCAAGAAGCGGCAGACAACGGAGCCAGTTTGGTGGCCTTTCCGGAAGTGTTTGTTTCCGGCTATCCCTATTGGAACTGGGTAATGACGCCAATACAAGGCAGCCCGTGGTTTGAAAAACTGTGCAAATCGGCCATTGAAGTGCCGGGGCCGGAGATCAACAAAATTGCACGGGCGGCGGCGCGCCATCACATCAACGTGGTGATTGGCGTCAATGAACGCAGCCCCACTGGTGTGGCAACGCTCTATAACACCTTGGTGACTATTTCTGATGAAGGGCAGATTCTGGGGCGTCACCGCAAGCTGGTGCCGACATGGGCAGAGAAGCTGACATGGGCCAATGGGGATGCCAGTTCGCTGAAAGTCCATGAGACCCGCATCGGTCCACTGGGCGTGCTGGCCTGCGGCGAAAATACCAATACGTTGGCGCGTTTTTCTCTGTTGTCTCAGGGCGAACTGGTGCATGTTGCCAGTTATATATCCCTGCCTGTTGCCCCACCGGATTATGATATGGCGGAGGCGATCCGTTTACGGGCGGCAGCCCACTGCTTTGAAGGCAAAGTTTTTACTATCGTCTCCTGTTCCACCATTTCGCCGGAAATCGTGAAAGCCATGTCAGCCAGCCATCCCGAAGCTGAGCAACTGTTGGCGCGCTCTGACAGCGCATTTAGCGGCATCATTGGGCCGGATGGCCGGGTGATTGGCAAGCCCCTGATTGACAGAGAGGGGATCGTTTATGCGGAGATTGACTTGAACCGCTGTATTCAGCCTCGCCAAATGCACGATATTACGGGACATTACAACCGATTTGATATTTTCGATCTCACCGTGAATCGCCGGCCGATGAATGCTATCCGCTTTACCGATCAACCGCCTGATCAAACCCGATCTAAGGCCGGTGTGGACTGGGGCGATCCCACTTGGGAGGATCAGCCATGAATGACACACAGCATTTTCGGGTCGGGCTGATTGTGCCCTCTTCAAATACGACCATGGAGACCGAAATTCCCGCGATCCTGCGAGCCCGTGAAGCAATAGAGTCTGAACGTTTTACCTTTCATTCCAGCCGAATGCGAATGAAAACAGTCACCAAAGCAGAACTGGCCGCCATGGATGCAGACAGTGATCGCTGTGCGCTTGAATTGTCGGATGCCGCGGTAGATGTGCTTGGATATGCCTGTTTAGTGGCGATTATGAGCATGGGCAAGGGATACCATCGGATCGCTGAAAAGCGCCTCCATCTGCGAACCCTGGAAAACGGATATCCGGCACCGATTGTGACCAGTGCAGGCGCCCTGGTGGATGGGTTACAGGCTTTGGGGGCAAAACGGATCTCCATACTGACGCCCTACATGAAGCCGTTGACGCAATTAGTGATTGATTACATTGAAAATGAGGGAATTGAAGTTATCGACAGCATTTCGCTGGAGATCCCCGACAATCTTGATGTCGGACGCCAGGATCCGCTGGCGCCCGTGGAAATCACGAAGCGGTTGAACAGCAATGTCGACGTGATTGTGGCTTCAGCCTGTGTACAAATGCCTTCTCTGGCGTCAGTACCACTGATTGAAGATCGAGTGGGGCTGCCGGTTATTTCCTCATCGGTGGCGACAACCTACATGATATTGAAACAGCTTGGGCTGAATACATACGTTCCGCGATTTGGCTCACTGTTATCGGGGAAATATTGACGGAATCGCTGTCGTGGGCGTGTTTTTCACGGGGAACCTTTTAAAATCGGAAGTCAAAATACTTCCTGAGATAAAAAGGATTGTTCAACTTATGCCAGATTCAAAAGTGTTTGTTGACAATTACCTGCCTGCTCTGCTTGGGCAGGCATGGATGCTGGTCTCTTCTGAATTCCATAATATTGTTGAAGCGCAAGGATTATCCGTGCTGGAGTGGCGGGTGTTATCGACCCTGGCGGGAAGTGGTTCGCTTGGCATCAGCTTTCTGGCACAGAAAACGGTCAGTAAACAACCGACTATGACGCGCGTTTTGCAGCGTTTGGAATTACAGGGATATCTGGCGCGTTTTTCCAAGGGTGGCAATGATCGCAGAGTGACATTGGTTCGTTTGACTGAAACCGGGAAAAAACTGGTCGAAGGATTGCTGGCCGCAGCAGAATCTCATGAAAAAAGTGTGCTGGCGCCACTAGGTAGTGGCAAGAGCCAGCTACTGAAAGCGATTTTGCAAGAACTGATTAAACAACATACCCCAATACGTGGCGTATTGAGGGAATAAGGTAAATAATTCACGTTTTGAAGGAGGCATGTTTTTTGTGTCTCCTTTGAATAATAAAATAAAGTTATTAATATCCTCTTATAAATGATGCAATAATTGCACAAATAAAAATAGCAATAGGTATACCAAGTATTATCGTCATTGCACGGTGTTTTACTCAAACTGAGCATAAAAAAATGACGAGTGTAAAAGAAAAAGATGAATGTGCCATTGGCAAAGTTTTTATAAGAAGAATCCATGAATCTAACTCTGTAGGGTTAAATTTAAACATTTTAATTCCCATAAGATACTGAAAGTCACATGTGACCCACCATTATGCATTTAATTTATTATTTAACAATGCCTAATTTTACAGGTGTTTTTTATATTTATCATTCCCATGTCATTGACGACAAAGTTTGACAATCAATATGGTAGATTATTAGTTGAATTTTTCTATTATTTAATTAGTAAAATGTTTTATTTAAAATTATTATCATAGGTAATTTTCTTAAGTTATATATGCGATATTAGTGACCAAAATCACA
>NZ_JAQRFJ010000023.1:0-48472 GCF_028599065.1 Xenorhabdus sp. PR6a
TAAACAGGCATTTTGCCATACCTGATTTCATCAAGAGCACGTTTGCCCGGCTCCCGTAAGGTAAGAAAACGATTATGAATGATGCTAAAACCCCTCAAAATCAGCAATTCATTGCTACTCTCACCCATATTGTTGGATCTTCCCATATTCTCATTGAACCCCGAAAGACGGAACGTTACCGCAAAGGCTTTCGCTCTGGACAAGGGAATGCCCTTGCGGTTGTTTTTCCGGGGTCATTATTGGATCTGTGGCAAGTATTTAAAGCCTGTGTTGATGCCGATAAAATTATTTTGATGCAGGCAGCCAATACCGGGTTAACGGAAGGTTCTACACCGAGTGGCGATAATTACGACCGCGATATCGTCATTATTAACACCTTACATATGGATAAAATCCAGATCCTTCAAGCAACGAACCAAGTTATTGCTTTTCCGGGGAGTACCTTATGGCATTTGGAAAAGGTATTGAAACCCTTGGGGCGTGAACCGCATTCCGTGATTGGTTCGTCCTGTATTGGTGCTTCTGTGATTGGGGGAATTTGCAATAACTCAGGCGGTTCTTTGGTGCAGCGTGGGCCGGCTTATACCGAAATGGCACTTTATGGACGTGTCAATGAAAAGGGAGAAGCTGAGCTGATTAACCACTTGGGTATATCGTTGGGTGACCAACCTGAAGATATTTTGGCTTGTCTGGAAGCGCAGCGTTATCGAACCGAAGATATTCAGCACAATGACAAAGTGGCCTCTGATCATGAATATTCCCAGCGTGTCCGTGATGTTGATGCTGACACACCATCGCGGTTCAATGCAGATGAGCGTAGGTTGTTTGAGGCTTCCGGTTGTGCGGGTAAATTAGTTGTTTTTGCCGTCCGTCTTGATACTTTCCCCGCAGAGTCCTCTTCACAAGTTTTCTACATCGGAACCAATCAACCGGATGTACTGACGGAGTTACGCCGTCATATTTTGTCGAATTTCCGGCACTTGCCCGTTGCCGGGGAATATATGCATCGGGATATATTTGATATCGCAGAAATCTATGGGAAAGACACCTTTGTGATGATTGATAAACTCGGTACAGATAAAATGCCAATGTTTTTCAATTTGAAGGGTCGGGCAGATACCATATTAGGTAAAGTGCCGTTTTTACCCTCACATCTGACCGATCGTATTATGCAGGGATTGAGCCGCTTATTGCCTTCTCATTTGCCCGCCCGCCTGAAAGTGTACCGGAACCGCTTTGAGCATCACTTGATGCTAAAAATGTCAGGTGAAGGCATTAAAGAGGCGGGTGAGTGGTTGGAAAGTTATTTTAAGCAAGCGGATGGAGAATATTTTGCTTGTACTCCAGAAGAAGGTGCAAAAGCATTCTTACACCGTTTTGCCGCCGCAGGGGCTGCTATTCGTTACCAAGCTGTTCACAGTCATGAAGTAGAAGATATTTTGCCATTGGACATTGCCTTGCGCCGTAATGATCGTGAATGGTTTGAAACTTTGCCGGCTGAAATTAACGATGCGCTGGTTCATCGGCTGTATTATGGACACTTTATGTGCCATGTATTCCATCAAGACTATATCGTCAAAAAAGGCACCGATGTTCACGCCCTGAAAATAAAAATGCTGGAAATTTTGAATCAGCGTGGGGCAGAGTATCCTGCTGAACATAACGTCGGTCACTTATATAAAGCCAAACCACAGCTTAAACGTTTTTATCAAATGACTGATCCGACCAACAGCTTAAATCCGGGAATAGGTAAAACTTCCAAGCTGAAACATTGGGCAGGAGAATGTGGCTGCCACACGGTTGAGCATCAACAGGATTAGTTTATTTTCATAATGAAAGCAAAATAGAAAAAGACAACACAGTGCTGGTTGCCTTTTTCTATTATTAAACGAATCTTAGTATCTATTGATTTTACTCGGCTAATTGGACGGCGTAATTAACCAATGCTTTTAACTGACGGCACTTTTCTTCATCAGACTGATATTCAATAAAAAGTGTTTCAATCGTTGCAAGATATTGGCTGATGCTTTCGGGTGTTAACGTATCCTGACGATAACGCAGCCAGCGTTGTTGCTCGTCATCATCCAGTGTCGCCGGATAATTTCTCGCACGATAGCGGAATAACAGCGGTTTAATGCGCGCATCCTGAAATGTTAAATCCAGGGCAGGTAAGTTCTGAGGCAACGTTTCCCGGATAATTTCCATTGCCGTTTTATCGGCATCACTGAAAAAACCGCTATAGAGTTTCGTATCGACATTATCCGATTCAGGAAACGCGTCTGGATGAGAAAACAGTTCAACGACTTTTTCTCTGATTTGCGGGTGATTGCGCAGGATAGCCAGATTTTGCTCACATTGGTTGCGATCTAATCCGACTCGCTCGGCATCTTTCGGCCGTAAGGTATTTTCTGGTGCAATAATTGGGCATTTATTAATATGCACCAGTTTAATCGGGACCGAGCTTTGATCGTGCCGTAATTCATCCCGTCGGGTATACAAGCGTTCGCGTAATTCCTCTGCGCTGAGTTGCAGAATTGGCGTGATATCACCGGCCAGATCGCACATGATAACCGCATTACGGTTACTCGGATGCCATGCCAAAGGCGCGACAAGGCTAATATTGCTGCGCAGAGTCCCAAACATGCCTGATACATGAACCAGAGGTTTCATTTGTGGGATATCAATTTGATTGCTGACTTTCTGTTTATTTCTTAGCTGGAAAAAGTAATCGAATAGCTTAGGTTGGGCTTTTTTCACCAACTTAGCCATGGCGATAGTGGCATAAACATCGGACATGGCATCATGCGCCTGAGTATGCTCAACACCATTGGCTTTTGTCAGATGTTCCAGTTTGAAGCTAGGTAATCCATCCTCATTTTCTGGCCAGACAATCCCTTCCGGGCGCAAGGCATAGCAGGCGCGCAATACATCGAGCAAATCCCAGCGGGAATTGCCTTTCTGCCAGCTATAGGCGTAAGGATCGTAAAAGTTACGGTAAAAGATATTACGGCTGACTTCGTCATCAAAACGAATGTTATTGTAGCCAAGAATACAGGTATTGGGTTTGCTGAACGCTTCATGGATTTGTCGGGCGAACTCCGCTTCGTTGACACCATTTTTCCAGGCTAACTGAGGCGTAATTCCTGTGATCATGACGGCTTCAGGATCGGGAAGATAATCATCAGCGGGAGCACAATACACCACCAAAGGCTCTTCAATGATATTGAAATCACTGTCGGTGCGAACTCCTGCAAATTGTGCGGGGCGATCCAGGGCCGGATGCTTACCAAAGGTTTCATAGTCGTGAAAGTAGAAACTCTGGTTTTCTTTACGGGTATTCAAGGTTGTGTACTCTTCGTTGTCGCCAATTTTAGTATTACTATTTCAGTATTACTACTTCAGTGTTACTACGTATGCTGTACATGGTAAACCATATTATGACGGATCTGAATGATTGAGTATGGATAGCTTGCCGTGGATTTGATCAATAGTTTGATCAATAAATTGTTGAAACTGACTTGTCTATGCGCCACTTGAAATTGTATTGTGTAGTTAGCATAAGAAATTATCGGTCTGATTAAAAAAGGTGTAAAAAATGGACAACACAAATAAACCAACATTCCATAATGTACTGGAATTTGTGCGTATATTTCGTCGCAAAAACAAATTACAGCGCGAAATTGTAGACAATGAGAAAAAGATTCGAGATAACCAAAAACGCGTACTCTTGTTGGATAATCTGGGTGACTACATCAAACCCGGTCTGTCGATTGAAGATATCCAAGGCATTATTGCTCATATGCGCAGTGATTATGAAGAACGTGTTGATGAATATATCATCAAAAATGCCGAGCTATCTAAAGAACGCCGTGAGTTATCCAAAAAACTTAAGGCAATGGATGGTGGCGTTAAGTAAATTTTAGTTGCTTAAACAACCACGCCCAATGGCGTGGTTGTTTTTCGGTTTTAATTCCAATGAGGTTTGAGTTCAGGATCGACTAAGGCATAAATTTGGTAGTAAGTTTGCTCATCTTCCGCCATTTGTGCCAATTGATTTGCCACATCCTCCCGGCTGACCATGCCATGAATTTCTGCTTGATAACGTTTGCAATGCCCGGTGCCGGATTGATCTGTCAGTCCACCGGGGCGGATAATGGTAAAATCCAGTGTGCTGGTTTGCAGGTAACTTTCAGCCAGTGATTTATGCCTGACCGATTGACCAAATAATGATTTGGCCCGTGCTGATAATGACTTCCAGCTTTCACCACACCCAATGGAGGTGACTAATAACATGCGGGAAATTTGCGCTTGTTCCAAGGCATCTATTATTGCCATATTCCCATAATGATCGGCATTTCCGCCGCCAATGGTTGAGAATACAACCAGATTTTCTCCCGCCTGCGCAATCGCTTTTTCTATGCTTTCTCTGTCACAAGCATCACCGTGTATGACGTTAACGCCTACCGCACTGAGTTCCTCAGCTTGTTGTACATTACGAATTAAGGCCGTGACGGGCCGATTTTGTTTTAGGGCAATCGCAGCCAAATGGCGTCCGACACCATTTCCAGCACCAAAAATGAGCCAAGGTTTCATAGACGGGAAGTCCTCCATAAAATTAGTCCGCTTAAATAAACAAGGGTGAATAAAAAATGGCTCCCAATCAGGGAGCCATTTCACCATAAATCACAGCATTCAATTATTCGAATGGCTGTGGCCTAGACATAGCTGAAGTTGCAATACTGGTTGCAGAATGCCCGCCTGCACCGCCTTTGCCTTTAAATGGATAAGCAGGGCGTTGCCATTCAGTGATAATCACTGGCTGGTCCACCCTATTTGGTGCCGGTGCCTTCGTCATTGGGGAATAAGCGTGATGATTTTTTTCCACGATAATCGAAGACTCAATAACTTTTGTCTCTTCCGTTTTAACTTCCTCTGCCTTAGCGCATGTTTCCGTTGCGACAGTTGGCTGTTCTTCATGATGTTCCTGTTCAACAACAATTGGCGTCACAATGATGGAATCCACTGTGTGACGTGTTTCTTCAGAATCAGGTGATACTTTATCCGCTAAAACTTCTGACTGATGTTTTTCATCATGGTTGATGACAGATTCCACGCTTTCTAATTTCGGCTCTGCGGGTAACACGATGGAAGCGTCATCAGTTATTTCAGTGTGAGACACTGCTGTCGTTGATGCGGATTCAGTGATTGACGGCACCAGAATCACGTTTTCCTGTGGTACCGGTGTGGTTTTTTCTTCAACCGTTTCGCTGATGACATCAACAGAAACAGGGAGTTCAGACTCAACAACGCTGACAGGCGTTACAGGATAACGAACCCACACTTTACCTGATGCCAGTTCTGGTGATACGACCGCCATTTTCAATGGGACCGGCGATTGTGTCAGATTACGTTCATCGCGGTAGCGACGGCGACGCTGGCCGCTGACACGCAGGTGGCGCGGAGAACGGCGGGAGCGGCGCGGCATGGTGTTATCTTGCTGCTCACTGTTTTGTGAGGTACTAGTTTGTGAGGCAATAGGTTGTGATGCAGGTGATTGAGAAACAACCGCTTGGGAAACTGCATTTTGTGGTATTGCAGGTTGGTTAGCCGCTGCAACATCAGTAGCAATAACGACGGGGACAGACGCTTTTGTCTCTTTGCCGGCGTTTTCTGCTACCGATTCAGGCAGCACGGCTGGCAAGGCCACAACATTAGCTTCCTGTTTCACTTCGTCAGTGATACGTACTTTTTGCTCAAGCTGACGGCGTTGACGGCGAGGCATAACTGGCTGACGCTCTTCAACTTCTTCTTCGACCACCTCAGGTTGATTGATTGTCTGTTGAGCTTTCGTTTCCAGTTGTTGCTGACGCTTTTCTTCTTGACGACGACGTTGACGTTCAGCTCGTTGTTCACGGCGTTGCTGCTGCTGTGTCTCACGCGCTTCGTTATCTATCGCAGTGCTGTCTTGAACATTGTTTCTCGGTTGGGCATTACGGCCCTTACGCTGTTCATCACGCTCACGGTTGTTGCGTGTTTCACCCTCGTTACGTTCGCGGCGTTGGTTCTGGCGGCGAGGGTTGCGACGTTCTGATGGACGGCGATTATCATTGCCAGAAGATTTTTTGCCCCTTTCCTGAGTCTGTTTTTCTTCTTCGCCACTGAACATCTTTTTCAGGGCACTTAAGAATCGGCTGAACAAACCAGGTTTTTCTGTTGGCTTCTGGCTAGTTGTTACTGCTTTTTTCTCTTTTGTTTTTGCTTTTACTGCCGCGGGTGCTGCTGCTTCTGCCGGCAGATCAAAAGTGGAAATCGCAGGTTGCTCTGGACGCTTGCGTTCATGTTGAACCTCATCCTGAACATGGGCCATTTCTGCTTCATGCAGTTGTGGCAACAAATAGCTTAAAGCTGAAATTTCTTCGCCTTTACGCACACGTAAAACAGAGAAATGCGGAGATTGCATTTGATCATTTGGCACAATGACAACCCCAACACCGCCCTGACGATGTTCAATTGCACTGACCGCCTGACGTTTTTCATTCAGTAAGTAAGAAGCAATCTGCACAGGAACAATCGCATGCACCTGATGGGTGTTTTCTTTCAGTGCTTCTTCTTCGATTAAGCGCAGAATGGACAGAGAGAGTGATTCGTTATCACGGATGGTGCCGGTGCCGCTACAACGGGGACAGACATGGTGGCTGGATTCACCCAGAGATGGGCTTAAACGTTGACGCGACATCTCCAGCAAGCCAAAGCGGGAAATCCGGCCGATTTGAATACGGGCGCGATCTTGGCGCACCGCATCACGCAGCCGGTTTTCAACTTCGCGTTGATGGCGTACCGGGGTCATGTCGATGAAATCGATAACAATCAGGCCACCAAGGTCACGCAGGCGCAATTGACGGGCAATTTCATCAGCGGCTTCCAAATTGGTATTAAACGCCGTTTCTTCAATATCACCACCACGGGTTGAACGGGATGAGTTGATATCAATTGCCGTCAAGGCCTCCGTCGTATCGATGACCACGGAGCCGCCGGAAGGCAGCCGTACTTCACGTTGGAAGGCGGATTCGATTTGCGACTCTATTTGATAATGGCTGAACAGCGGGACTTCGCCACTGTACAGTTTGATTTTACTGGCAAAATCAGGGCGCCCCAGTGCGGTGATATGCTGGCGTGCCAAATCAAGGATTTTGGGGTTATCAATCAAAATTTCCCCAATGTCCGGGCGCAGGTAGTCACGGAATGCGCGCACGATAACATTGCTTTCCTGATGGATCAGGAAGGGGGCGGGATGATTGTCTGCGGCTTTTTTGATGGCTTCCCAATGTTTCAGGCGGAAGTTCAAATCACCCTGCAAGGCTTCGGCAGATTTGCCTACACCCGCAGTACGCACGATAAGCCCCATCCCTTCCGGGACGTCAAGAGAAGAGAGTGCTTCTTTTAATTCGATACGATCATCACCCTCAATGCGGCGAGAAATTCCGCCTGCCCTTGGGTTATTTGGCATCAGAACCAGATAGCTGCCTGCCAAACTGATAAAAGTGGTTAACGCAGCGCCTTTATTGCCTCGTTCTTCTTTATCAACTTGGACGATAACTTCCTGACCTTCTTTAAGGAGATCCTTAATGTTAGGGCGACCGTGGGCGTGATAATTACTTGGGAAATATTCGCGAGCAATTTCTTTTATGGGCAGGAAACCGTGACGCTCCGCACCGTAATCAACAAAAGCAGCTTCCAGGCTAGGTTCAATTCGTGTAATTTTACCTTTATAGATATTTGCCTTTTTCTGCTCATGTCCAGGGCTTTCAATATCCAAATCATAAAGACGTTGCCCGTCAACAAGAGCAACACGCAACTCTTCCTGCTGGGTTGCGTTGATTAACATTCTTTTCATTCTAACTTACTCATTATTTTTTACATTAATATAGAGCTGCGAGTAAAAAAGAGGTGAGCTATCTGGTTACCGATGACCTCGTGTCTTTTACAAAACCGCCAGCCTCACGGCTATCGTCTGTATAGAGGCGCCTATTTGTCGGCGAGCCTGAATTTCATTTGAACACAGTACTCTTTATTGGGATGCTGTAATAAATTGGTACAGATTTTACCCAATCCAGTTAAGCTGCCACCCGCAGCCCATAAATTGTTTGATCAAACATTACGTCTTACGCCATTGCTGCGTTTTTGCCCGATCAAACAGACAACAAACAATTTCAATCTTGCCATTCATAGTTTAGTAAACCGTGGCCAGAAAGCATTATTCCATTGCTATTGGGGTGATAGCAAGGTGACTTTATCGCTTTGCGGGTTTTTTATTAGGAAATAGTGATAAGTTGTTAATCTTTAGTCTTTATCCTAAGACACTTGCAATAATGAAATAGGAAAAATGAATGTTATTTAGACATATTTAAAAATGAGTAGCGCTCTGTTTGTTGGATTATTAGAATCTTGCCCATGAAAATAAATAATCAAGTTGTACAGTTTGTCACGATTGATGACGATGAGGCGGGCCAGCGAGTGGATAATTTTTTGCTGGCCCGTTTAAAAGGTGTACCTAAAAGCATGATCTATCGGATCTTGCGTAAAGGTGAAGTTCGAGTCAACAAAGGAAGAATCAAGCCTGAATATAAATTGGCAGCCGGTGATGTCATCAGAATCCCGCCGGTGAGAGTCGCAGAAAAGCAAGAAACCCCGGTTTCTGCCAAGCTGGATAAGGTTGCTGCGCTGGCGGAGTGTATTTTGTATGAAGATGACCATATTTTAGTCATAAACAAACCGTCGGGAACCGCCGTGCATGGGGGCAGCGGCCTGAGTTTTGGCGTGATAGAAGGGTTACGGGCTTTGCGTCCTGAAGCGCGTTTCCTTGAGCTGGTGCATCGGCTTGACCGCGATACATCGGGCGTTTTGTTGATTGCGAAAAAACGTTCTGCACTGCGGGCATTGCATGAACAATTACGCTTGAAGCAGATGCAGAAAGACTATTTGGCGTTAGTGCGCGGGCAATGGCAATCCCACTGTAAAGTCGTAGAAGCCCCCTTGTTGAAAAATATCCTGCAAAGTGGGGAAAGGGTGGTTAAAGTTAGCCAAGAAGGCAAACCGTCTGAAACCCGTTTCAAAGTTGAAGAACGATATGCGTTTGCGACCTTGGTGCGGGCAAGCCCGGTGACGGGGCGAACCCACCAAATCCGCGTGCATACTTTACATGCCGGTCATCCCATTGCGTTTGATGATCGTTATGGCGATAGCGCATTTGATGCACAGCTTGCAGCAACCGGGCTTAACCGATTGTTTTTGCATGCCAGCTCATTAAAATTTACCCATCCATCCACGGGGGAAACGTTACGTTTCGAAGCCCCAATGGATGATAGGTTGCGGAATTGTTTAAAGATACTGCGGCATAGTCATCATTGAGAACATACCGTCAGTGGGTTTATCCCCTGACGGATAAGCATTTCTGTCAAAGTGATGAGTGGTAAGCCGATAAGTGTGTTCGGATCTTTGCCATCGAGTTTTTCAAATAATGTAATGCCTAAGCCTTCACTTTTGAAGCTGCCGGCGCAATTGAAGGGCTGTTCTTTATTGAGATAATGAATAATTTCTGTTTCGCTAAGATCTCTGAAATAGACATGAAAGAGTTCGCAACGCGTATCAACCACGTTGGTTTTGCTATTAAGTAACGTAATGCCGGTATAAAAAGTGATACATTTTCCACTGGCTTTTTTCAATTGTAAGAGAGCGTTCTCAAAGTTATGGGGTTTGCCGGTAATTTTGCCATCTAAAACACAAATTTGATCTGACGCTATAATTAGATGGCTAGAACATTCACACTGTAATGCACTGGCTTTTGCCTGTGACAATCGCATGACTAATTGTTTTGGGCTCTCATTTTCCAGCGGGCTTTCATCAATATTGGGGGAAACACAAGTAAAAGGTAACCCCAATTTTTTTAACAATAGGCGGCGATATTCAGAAGTTGATGATAAAACAATCGGAAGCATCATTTTTCCATAAAATACGTAGAGAAATATTTGCAGGCATTTTAAACTATACGCCGCTTAATAAGCGAATATTTGACGGAAAGGTGCAGATGTTTGGCCTTTTTCTTTGACTATGTCTCATTACAAAGATAATATGCGCGCCTTATGCAGAAGGTAAAATTACCCCTGACCATTGATGTGCTTCGAGCCGCCCAAAAAAGATTGGATTACCACGGTAGTTACTCTGCTGGGCAGGTTTCTCGTATTGCAGAATCCGTGGTCAGTGTGGATGGTGATGTAGATAGCTCATTATCATTTCAAATTGATAATCAGCGTCTGGCAGTTGTAAAAGGGCATTCCGATGTGGATGTTACGCTTGCGTGCCAGCGTTGTGGCAGTAATTTCAGTCATCATGTTCACACAACGTATTGTTTTAGCCCGATCGTCAATGATGAACAGGCTGAGGCATTACCGGAAGAGTATGAGCCAATAAACGTTAACGAATTTGGCGAAATAGATTTGCTGGCAATGATTGAAGATGAAATAATTCTCTCTCTGCCGGTGATTCCGGTACATGATTCTGAACACTGTGAAGTGTCCGACGCGGACATGGTGTTTGGTGTACTGCCTCCTGAAGCAGAAAAACCAAACCCATTTGCCGTATTAGCCAGTTTAAAGAAAAGTACTTAAGGAGTAAGGTCAATGGCCGTACAACAGAATAAACCAACTCGTTCTAAGCGTGGTATGCGTCGTTCTCATGACGCACTGACTGCAACACTTGTCTCTGTAGACAAAACTTCTGGTGAAACTCACCTGCGTCATCACGTGACTGCTGATGGCTACTACCGTGGCCGCAAGGTAATCAACAAGTAATCTCAGCTAATCATTAGCAAGTTGATATCTTGGCTAATCTAACCTTAGCGTTAGATGCTATGGGCGGGGACTTTGGTCCTCGCGTCACGGTGCCTGCTGCATTGCAGGCACTGGCATCTAATCCACAATTGAAGCTATTGTTGGTCGGTAATCCCGAAACCATCTTTCCTCTGCTTGCAAACCAAAATGCCGAGCTGCTTAGCCGTTTGCAAATTGTCCCTGCGGAACATATCGTTTCCAGCGATGCAAGGCCATCTCAGGCTATTCGTTCCAGTCACGGTACTTCAATGCGTATCGCACTCGACTTAGTTAAGTCCGGCGAAGCGCAGGCTTGTGTCAGTGCGGGAAATACCGGTGCGTTGATGGGATTGGCTAAAATGATGCTGAAATCCATTGAAGGCATTGAACGGCCTGCATTAATGACAGTGATACCTAATCTAAAACAGCAGAAAACCGTTGTATTAGATTTAGGCGCTAACATTAATTGTAATAGCAGTATGTTAGTTCAGTTTGCGATTATGGGTGCTGTGATGGCAGAGTATGTTGCGGGTGTGGATAATCCACGTGTTGCGCTACTCAATATCGGGGAAGAGGAATCCAAGGGGCTGGATAATATCCGCGAAGCCGCTATAACCTTGCGCAATGCCCCGGCGATTAATTATATCGGGTATGTGGAAGGCAATGAGTTACTGACGGGGAAAACAGATGTGCTCGTATGTGACGGCTTCGCAGGTAATGTTACGCTAAAGACAATGGAAGGTGCGATCAGGGTGTTTTTATCTCTGATAAAGTCACCGGATGGTCAGCAGAAAAAATCATCTTGGTTGATGAAACTATTCAAGATGAAGATATTCAAAAAATGGTTGCTAAGACAGGTAACCAAGCGGTTTGGCCATCTAAACCCTGACCAGTATAACGGGGCAACGTTATTAGGGTTGCGCGGCATCGTGATAAAAAGTCACGGTGCCGCCAATGAACGCGCTTTTAAGGCTGCAATTGATCAAGCCATTCAAGCTATAGAGAAGCAGGTTCCTGACAGAATCGCTGCCCGGCTGGATGCAGTATTACCCAAGAGTGAATAAGCATAAATGTATACAAAGATCTTAGGTACGGGCAGTTATTTGCCTGCGCAGGTGCGTACTAACGCAGATTTAGAAAAAATGGTAGATACGTCTGACGAGTGGATTGTCACTCGGACGGGCATTCGTGAACGCCGCATTGCTGCGGCAGATGAAAATGTTGCCATTTTGGGTTTCAAAGCCGCTGAAAAAGCGATTGAAATGGCTGGCATCGATAAAGCACAAATTGACTTAATCGTTGTCGCCACAACCAGTTCAACCCACGCTTTCCCTAGTGCGGCCTGCCAAATTCAGCAATTGCTGGGGATTCCAGGTGTTGCCGCTTTTGATGTTGCAGCCGCCTGTGCTGGCTTTACTTACGCGTTGAGCGTGGTAGACAAATTTATTAAAACAGGTGCAGCTAAACATGCCCTGGTGATCGGTTCTGACATTATTTCACGGGTTGTCGATCCTAACGATCGCGGTACAGTGATCCTTTTCGGCGATGGGGCGGGAGCCATGGTCGTGGGGGCGTCAGAGGAACCGGGTATCCTATCCACACATCTTCATGCTGATGGGCGTTATGGTGATTTACTGTCACTGCCTCATCAAAGCCGAGTGAAGTGTGATACACCAGAATATGTGACGATGGCGGGTAATGAAGTCTTTAAAGTGGCTGTCCGTGAATTAGCGAATATTGTTGAGGAAACATTAGAAGCCAATAACATACCTCACTCTCAGCTTGATTGGCTCGTCCCTCATCAGGCGAATTTGCGTATTATTTCGGCAACCGCCAAAAAATTAGATATGACAATGGATAAAGTGGTTGTGACGCTGGATCATCATGGCAACACCTCGGCAGCATCTGTTCCGACAGCATTTGATGAAGCGGTACGCGATGGCAGAATCCAACGCGGCCAACTAATTTTACTTGAAGCATTTGGCGGTGGCTTTGCCTGGGGCTCAGCGCTGGTACGTTTTTAATTTAACAGGAAAATAAACATGTCTAATTTTGCAATGGTGTTTCCCGGTCAAGGTTCTCAATCTCTGGGTATGTTGGCAGATTTAGCCGCAGAATTTCCACTGGTTGAGCAGACGTTCGCAGAGGCCTCGGCGGTTTTGGGATATGATTTATGGACATTAGTTCAGCAAGGGCCTGTAGAAGAACTGAACAAGACTTGGAAAACTCAGCCTGCTCTGCTGGCAGCGTCGGTGGCAATTTGGCGTGTATGGCAGGAAAAAGGGGGCAAGGCTCCTTCCATCATGGCAGGTCATAGTCTTGGCGAATATTCTGCGCTGGTCTGTGCGGGTGTGATTGAATTCCAGCAAGCCATTAAACTGGTTGAATTGCGTGGGAAGTTGATGCAGGAAGCTGTCCCCGAAGGGCAGGGAGCAATGTATGCCATTATTGGTTTAGATAATGAATCCATTGCAAAGGCATGTGAAGAGTCAGCACAAGGTCAGATTGTTTCACCGGTTAATTTTAACTCACCTGGGCAGGTTGTTATCGCAGGTGAGAAAGAGGCGGTAGAGCGTGCGGGAGCGGCATGTAAAGCCGCGGGTGCCAAACGCGCGTTGCCGTTATCTGTCAGTGTGCCTTCGCACTGCGCACTGATGATGTCCGCAGCCGAGCAATTGGCGGCCGCACTGCAAAAAGTTGTGTTTAATCAGCCACAATTTCCTGTCGTGAATAACGTCGATGTAAAAGTAGAAGAATCTGCCGATGCTATTCGAGACGCCTTGGTTCGTCAGTTGTATAATCCGGTTCGTTGGACAGAATCAGTGGAATATATTGCTGAACAGGGAATTGAACAACTGTTAGAGATCGGACCAGGTAAGGTACTCACCGGGCTAACGAAACGTATTGTTGATACTTTAAGTGCTGTCGCAGTAAATGATGTATCATCACTCACAGTTGCTCTGAATAAATGACTGAGGAAAACATGAGCTTTGATGGAAAAATTGCACTGGTCACTGGCGCCAGCCGTGGCATAGGTCGCGCGATTGCAGAATTATTGGTTGAACGTGGTGCGCGTGTTGTTGGCACTGCAACCAGTGAGAAGGGAGCTGAAGCGATCAGTGCCTTCCTGGGTGATAAAGGCAAAGGTTTTGTACTGAATGTCACAGATTCAGAATCCATTGAAAATGCACTATCGAATATTCGTGCTGAATTTGGTGAAATAGACATTTTAGTTAATAATGCAGGCATCACTCGTGATAACTTGTTGATGCGCATGAAAGATGATGAGTGGCAAGATATTATTGACACGAATCTTTCTTCGATTTTTCGTCTGTCAAAAGCAGTAATGCGTTCTATGATGAAAAAACGTTATGGACGTATTATTTCCATCGGCTCTGTTGTTGGAACGATGGGAAATGCAGGGCAGGCGAATTACACGGCAGCGAAAGCAGGAGTTATTGGTTTTAGTAAATCATTGGCTCGTGAAGTCGCTTCCCGTGGCATCACTGTCAACGTTGTTGCACCGGGTTTTATCGAAACGGATATGACCAGAGCGTTGACAGACGAACAACGTGCGGGCATTGCTGCTGGAATACCTGCCAATCGTCTTGGTGATGCAAAAGAAATTGCCAGTGCTGTAGCGTTTCTTGCTTCTGACGAGGCCGCTTACATCACGGGTGAAACATTACATGTCAATGGTGGCATGTACATGATCTAAAAATGAGCGAACCCCCTGTTTTTGATGTGTTTTTTGTGCAAAAAAAGCAGATTGTGGTTCGACCAGCCGGGATTTGGTTGCATCTTTTCCTGTATTTTATAAACTACGAAAACCATCGCAGAAGCGAGTTTTGATAGGAAATTTAATAGTATGAGCACTATCGACGAACGCGTTAAGAAAATCATCGTTGAACAACTGGGTGTTAAAGAGGAAGAAGTTGTGAACACAGCTTCATTTGTTGATGACTTGGGCGCTGATTCTCTTGACACAGTTGAACTGGTAATGGCTCTGGAAGAAGAGTTCGATATCGAGATCCCAGACGAAGAAGCTGAAAAAATCACTACAGTTCAGGCTGCTATTGACTACGTTGAAAACGCAGGTAAATAAGCACACATACCTAGGCGGTCATTCGACCGCCTATGTTTTTCGTCCTAAATTTTTTCCCTCCCTGGAGGATAACCGTGTCTAAGCGTCGAGTAGTCGTGACCGGACTAGGCATGTTATCTCCTGTCGGCAATACAGTAGAGTCTTCCTGGAACGCTGTGTGTGCCGGACAGAGTGGTATCGGCCTTATCGAACATTTTGACACCGCGAACCATGCAACTAAGTTTGCAGGTGTGGTGAAGAATTTTAATCATGAAGACTTCAATATTTCGCGCAAAGAAGCACGGAAGATGGATCTCTTCATTCAATATGGTATTGCTGCGGGCAAACAAGCTATTGAAGACTCAGGAATCGAAGTAACAGAAGCCAATGCTAGCCGCTTTGGTGCTGCTATTGGTTCTGGTATTGGTGGCTTGGGTCTGATTGAAGAAAATCACAGTACATTATTATCGGCAGGGCCTCGTAAGGTCAGCCCATTCTTTGTACCTTCAACCATTATTAATATGGTGGCAGGCCATTTGAGTATTCTCTATGGTTTGCGTGGTCCGAGCATTTCCATTGCAACTGCCTGTACTTCTGGTGTACACAATATCGGCCATGCCGCTCGCATCATTGCCTATAATGACGCTGACATTATGCTGGCTGGTGGGGCAGAAAAAGCGAGTACTGAGTTTGGGGTTGCCGGATTCGGGGCTGCACGTGCATTATCAACCCGTAATGATGATCCGCAAGCTGCAAGTCGTCCTTGGGATAAAGATCGTGATGGTTTTGTGCTGGGCGATGGTGCAGGTGTTGTTGTACTTGAAGAGTATGAACACGCGAAAAGACGTGGCGCAAAAATCTATGCGGAAGTGGTTGGCTTTGGCATGAGCAGCGATGCTTACCATATGACATCACCGCCTGAAGATGGCGCAGGTGCTGCTTTAGCAATGCAAAATGCCCTAAAAGATGCGGGAATCTCACCAGAGCAAGTGGGATATATCAATGCTCATGGTACTTCAACACCCGTTGGCGATATTGCAGAAGCTCGTGCAGTGGAGTATGTTTTTGGTGAGGGCACTAAGGTATTGGTGAGTTCAACCAAGTCAATGACAGGCCACTTGTTGGGAGCAGCAGGAGCAGTTGAATCTATTTTCACGATCCTTTCTCTACGTGATCAGATTGTTCCTCCAACCATTAACTTGGAGAATCAAGATGAGAATTGTCGTTTCGATTTAGTTCCAGGTAAAGCACGTAAAGTTGAAGGAATGGAATACGCACTGTGTAACTCTTTTGGTTTCGGTGGCACCAATGGGTCATTGATTTTCCGCAAGATCTAAACTCACTTTATGTTTATAAAAGCCTCAACATTTGTTGGGGCTTTTTTATCAAAAATTGGGGAAACTAACATGACGTATTGGATTAATGGTCATCAGTGCGATGACTTACCTGTTAATGATCGTGCTGTACAATTTGGTGACGGCTGTTTTACCACCATAAGAGTTGAGCAGGGGTTACCCGCCTTGCTACCTTTGCACATAAAGCGGTTACAGAGAGGTGTTGAGAAACTCTTTATGCCAACACGGGACTGGCCTCAACTTGAGACTCACATTAAGCAGGTAGCGAAAGGGTGTGAATTGGGTGTGTTGAAAGTCATTCTTTCCAGAGGTGCGGGAGGTCGTGGCTACAGTTTTGATGATACGATTGAGCCCACACAGATCGTATCTTTAAGTTCGTATCCTGAACGGTATATTACTCAGCGTCAAAAAGGGGTTTCATTGTCCCTGAGTCCTATTTCGATGGGAATTAATCCCTATCTGGCGGGCATTAAACATTTAAATCGTTTGGAGCAGGTTCTGATCAAACGGTTCATTGACCAAACCAAAGTCGATGAAGCTCTGGTACTCGATAGTAACGGCCTATTGGCTGAATGCTGTACTGCCAATATTTTCTGGCGAAAAGGAAAAAATGTTTATACGCCAGATCTCAGTCAGTGTGGTGTCGAAGGTGTCATGCGATACAAGATAATCGAATTGTTGGCGGAAAGTGATTATCACTTATCATGTGTCATGCGCTATCCTGAGGTTCTGGCTCATGCAGATGAAGTGTTTATTTGTAATTCCTTAATGCCAGTGATGCCAGTAAATCAAATTCAAGCGCATAAAAACCAATCTGTGTGGGAATATCAATCAAGAGAATTGTGTGAATATTTATTACCTGAATGTTTGAAACCTTAGTGAGTATTCAGAAGCACAAATAAAGTGATGATCGAATGAAACTAAAAAAGCGCATTTTTATCCTGCCCGGATTGATTATCGCGATTGCTGTGATCCTATTTTTTTCTTTTATGAAGAAAATAGAAAACTTTGCTGATCAAGATATTCATCTTAGCCAAGAACTTATATTTACTGTGCCGGCGGGAACGGGACGCGCTGGGCTGGAAGTCTTACTGACTCAGCATAAATTAATTGAAGATAACCAATTACTGTCATGGTTATTTCGCCTTGAACCGGAACTGGCGAAGTTTAAGGCCGGAACTTACCGCTTGCAGAAAGGCATGTCCTTAAGGGCTGTCCTGCAACTGTTTGCCAGTGGCAAAGAAACTCAGTTTGCCATTCGCTTTGTGGAAGGCAGTCGTCTTTCTGATTGGTCAAAAACATTGCAGAATGCGCTCTATGTAAAGCATGAAACAGAAAGCAAAACGCCGAAAGCGCTGCTTGATATTTTAGGGATGAAAGAAGGAGAGTCACTGGAAGGTTGGTTTTATCCTGATACCTACCTGTATACCGCAGGCACAAGTGACTTGGAATTACTCAAACGAGCCCATGACAAAATGAAAATGGTAGTCGGGCAGGCGTGGGAAAACCGGGAGAAGAACCTGCCTTATAAAAGTGCCTATGAAATGTTGATCATGGCCTCTATCATTGAAAAAGAGACAGCAATTGAGTCTGAACGCACCAAAGTTGCCTCTGTATTCATCAATCGTCTACGGTTAAAGATGAGATTGCAAACTGATCCGACGGTGATTTATGGATTGGGTGATAAATATACGGGAACAATTTTCCGCAGCAACCTCAACACATTCACCGCCTACAACACTTATATGATTGATGGATTACCACCTACCCCCATCGCTATGCCGGGTTTGGCTTCAATTAAGGCAGCAGCGCACCCCGCTGTGACACAATACTTATATTTTGTCGCCAATGGTGATGGGGGCCATACATTCACCACCAATCTGACAGAACATAATAAAGCAGTCAGTTTTTATCGCCAAAGGTTAAAGCAGGATAAATGAACAGCAAATTTATTGTAATTGAAGGGCTTGAGGGCGCGGGAAAAACAACAGCAATCCAAACAGTGGTTGAAACCTTGAAACAGTCTGGGATTGCTGATGTGGTACTGACCCGTGAACCCGGCGGAACGCCGTTGGCAGAAAAATTACGTGAGCTGATTAAACAAGACGTTAAAGGAGAATCACTGACAGATAAAGCTGAGCTACTGATGTTATATGCTGCCAGAGTCCAATTGGTGGAAAATATTATCAAGCCAGCCTTGTCAAAGGGAACTTGGGTTGTGGGTGATCGCCATGATCTCTCTTCTCAGGCCTATCAGGGAGGAGGCAGGGGTATCGATCAGCACTTGATGGCGTCATTACGTGAAGCTGCGTTGGGTGATTTTTATCCAGATTTAACCCTCTATCTTGATTTACCGCCGGAAATCGGCTTACAACGCGCTCTCGAGCGCGGTGAATTGGATCGGATTGAAAAAGAGTCTTTGGATTTCTTCCACCGTACCCGTGCAAGGTATCTTGAACTGGTGGCGAAAGATGGCAGTATCAAACAGATTGATGCAACTCAACCTCTGGAAAAAGTGCAGGATGATATTCGCCATACCCTACTTGATTGGTTAAAACAACATGGGTCAAAAGAACAGGAAATTCAGGCATGAACTGGTATCCGTGGCTCAATCATCCGTATCGTCAATTAGTTGAACTCCATCAACAGGGACGTGGGCATCATGCTATTTTGTTTCATGCTCATACGGGAATGGGAGCCGATGCTTTATTGTATGGCTTGAGTCGCTGGTTAATGTGCCAGAATAAACAGGGGACGAAAAGCTGTGGCAAATGCCACGGCTGCCATTTAATGTTGGCGGAAACGCACTCTGACTGGCACGTCCTTTCCCCTGAGAAGGGCAAAAATACCATAGGGGTAGACGCAGTACGCCAGCTCAGTGAGAAGCTCTATGAATATTCTCAGCAGGGAGGCGCCAAAATTGCCTGGATTACCTCCGCAGAATCCCTGACTGATGCGGCTTCTAATGCCTTGTTGAAGACCCTGGAAGAACCCCCAAAAAACACCTACTTTCTGTTGCAGTGCCAGAGTCCGGTCAATTTGCTGGCAACACTACGCAGCCGCTGTTTTTACTATTTTATTCCCGTGCCTGAATTTTCAGTCGGGCTTTATTGGCTACAAAAACAACTTCCCGCGATCGCCTCGTTGGATGCACAAACCGCATTAAAACTCTCTCAAGGCGCGCCACTGGCAGCAGAACAATTGCTCCAGACTGAAAAATGGCAGCAGAGAAACGCGTTTTGCCAAGCGATTGAACAGGCATTACGTAAATGTGATACCCTGTCACTTTTGCCATTGCTAAATCGTGATGATGTACAGCAATCTTTGCATTGGTTGATCAGTTTATTGTCCGATGCAGTGAAATGGCGGCGGCAGGCACAGAATTACTGTGTTAACCAAGATCAACACGTGTTGATCCATTATCTGGCTTCCAGCCAAAGTGTGGAAACATTATTAAATTCCGTTGATGATTGGGTACATTGTCGTCATCAATTATTCTCTGTGGTGGGCGTCAATCGGGAATTGTTGCTAACGGAACAATTACTCAATTGGGAAAGGCAGCTTTGTCCTGCCCAGTCACTTATTTAGATACGAGCATATTATGTTTTTAGTTGATTCGCATTGTCATCTCGATTGCCTTGATTATGAAACACTGCACAAAAGTGTCGATGATGTTGTGGCGAAAGCGTCCGAGCGGGACGTGAAATATCTGTTAGCCGTAGCAACCACATTGCCTGGTTTCCGGCAAATGAAGAATTTGATTGGTAAGCGGGAAAATGTCGCCTATTCCTGCGGTATCCACCCATTGAATTTGGATGAAGGCTACGATTTCGAAGAGCTTGCCCGTCTGGCAGCGGATGAAGAGGTTGTCGCCATGGGGGAAACGGGACTGGATTATTATTATCAGAAAGAGAATGCTGAGCTCCAGAGAACTGCATTTCGTGAACATATTCGCATTGGCCGTGAACTCAATAAACCAGTGATTGTGCATACCCGTGAAGCAAGAGACGATACGTTGATGGTTTTGCGGGAAGAAAAAGTCCAGGATTGTGGCGGCGTGTTGCACTGTTTCACGGAAGATAAAGAGACGGCAAGAGCTTTGTTGGATCTGGGTTTTTATATCTCTTTTTCCGGCATTGTCACTTTTCGTAATGCTGAGCAGATCCGCGAAGCGGCAAAATTTGTGCCACTGGATCGCATCCTAGTAGAAACTGACTCACCTTATCTGGCACCGGTTCCCCATCGTGGTAAACAGAACCAGCCGGCTTATGTCCGTGATGTGGCGGAATATATGGCCGTATTGAAAGGGGTCAGCATTGATGAACTGGCGGCGGTGACGACAAGAAATTTTTGTGAACTGTTTCATATCGATATTAACGCAAACTAAGTTAACCCTATCACACGTTATTTTTAGGTATCACAACCAAAAGGAGAAGTAAGATGGCTGAAGAAACGATTTTTAGTAAAATCATCCGCCGGGAAATTCCTTCTGATATTATTTATCAGGATGATTTGGTCACTGCATTCCGCGATATTTCCCCTCAGGCACCCACCCATGTTTTGATCATCCCTAATGTCTTGATCCCAACGGTGAATGATGTGACCGCTGATCATGAGCTTGCTTTGGGGCGTCTGTTTACCGTAGCCGCTAAAATTGCGAAAGAAGAAGGCATTGCAGAAGATGGCTACCGTTTGATCATGAACTGTAATCATCATTCAGGACAGGTCGTTTTCCATATCCACATGCATTTGGTGGGTGGCCGTCCATTGGGACCGCTATTAGCAAAATAATAAACCGGCAGAATAAATTAACTTATGAGTATCGGTACAAGGTAGCGATGTAACTGGAGTCGATTATTAATGAAAAGAATTCTCTTTGTTATGTTATCAGCAATATTGCTGGCGAGCTGTGTAGCGCCAGAAACTCAGCAGCCTGCTCCTGTTACACCGGCGAAGCCAGAGAAAAAACCGGAGCCGTCGGTAGGGCCATCAGAAAAAGTTCCTCAACCCCCTAAAATTCAGTCGATTGATTGGCAAGGTATTGTTCAGCCATTAGTTGACCAGATGATTAATGCTAATGGTGTGGAAGCGGGAAAATTACTGCTTGTTGATTCTGTCAAGAACAACACGAATAGCTCATTGCGAACCCTGAAAGCTACTGATGCGCTCATGAGTGCAATTAGTAATAAACAGGCTTTTCAGGTTGTACCGAAATCCCAAGTTCATGTTGCCAGACAGGCACTGGGTTTATCCGCGGAAGATAGCCTGGGGTTGCGCAGTAAATCTATTGGCTTGGCCCGTTATTTAAATGCCGATTACGTTCTCTATTCCGTCGTCGCCAATAATCAGGGGCAGCGTGATCTGGAAATGCAGTTAATGCTGGTTAAAACTGGCGAGATACTCTGGTCAGGCCGTGGCGACGTTAACTAACGGCAACGCTTTGCTCAGGGTGTTGTGTCAGTTATGGCCTGATATTCCGGCAGGATCTTGGGAAATCAGGCCGTTAACGGGTCTGACACAGGGAAGTTATTATATTGCTAATCATGATATGACCCATGATGTGCGCCAGATGATTGGACGCGCACAAACATCGCATAGCGAAACACTTGGTGTGGATCGTCAACGGGAAAATCAGATCTTGCGTCGGTTATCTTCCACAGGCATTGCGCCCAGGGTCATTGCTATGCACGGCATCTGGCTATTGCTGGAGTGGTTCACTGGCACCAAAGTGAAATCGGATACATTGGGCCAGACCACTTTGCAGCAATCATTGGCTCAAACGCTCGCTGTTCTTCATAGCCACCCTCTACTGGGCTATCCCCTTCAATTAAAAAAACAACTGGCATCCCAGTGGCAGCAGATTGACAGAAAGCGCCGGTCTCCTGGTTGGCTGCGTCTGCACAAATTTTTTATGGCAACCCGCGTGCCCTCCGCGTTAAAGCTGGCGCCGGCGCATATGGATGTTCATCCTGATAATCTGTTAATAACCGAAGAAGGGCTAAAATTAATTGATTGGGAGTATGCTGCGGATGTCGATATCGGCTTATCACTGGCGGTACTGTTCAAGGGAAATCAATGGGATGAGATGCAGCAAAAAACGTTTCTGAATTATTATTGTACCCAGACATCAGGCTATTCACATCTCCCTCTATTGCAGCGACAAATTCAGCGATGGGAGCCGTGGGTCAGTTATATGATGCTGATGTGGTATGAAGTGCGCTGGCAGCAGACAAAAGAACAACAATTTTTATTGCTGGCGCATCCTTTGCGTCAGGCTTTTAAACTGTCGTAATGAATTAAAATGGCAATCAATAAACAGAAGTGAGGAAAGCTATGGGGCCAGTAATGTTAGATGTTGTTGGCTATGAACTGGATAACGAAGAGCGCGAAATTCTACAGCATCCCTTAGTGGGTGGTTTAATTTTGTTTACCCGCAACTTCCACGATACACAGCAGTTACGTGAATTAGTTCGCCAAATTCGCGCCGCTTCCCGCCACCGTCTGGTGATTGCGGTTGATCAAGAAGGCGGGCGTGTTCAGCGTTTTCACGAGGGATTTACGCGTTTACCCGCCGCACAATCTTTTGCTTGTGTCCATGACATGCGGATGGGAGCCCATCTGGCAGAAGAGTCGGGTTGGCTGATGGCTTCGGAAATGATCGCAATGGATATCGATATCAGCTTTGCACCGGTGCTGGATTTGGGTCATAAATGCACCGCAATTGGTGAGCGTTCATTCCATGAAGAGCCTGAACCTGCAATGGTGATGGCAGAGAAATTTATCAAGGGCATGCATTCTGCGGGAATGCGCTCGACAGGGAAACATTTTCCGGGACATGGGGCAGTAACGGCGGATTCCCATAAAGAAACGCCAAGGGATAACCGTTCCATGGATGCCATTAACTGCCATGATATGCTGATCTTCCGCGATTTCATCCAGCGTAACCTGCTGGATGCCATTATGCCTGCCCATGTTATTTATCCTCAGATAGATCACCGCCCTGCCAGTGGCTCACCCTATTGGCTGAAATCCATACTTCGTGAGCAACTAGGCTTTGAAGGCGTGATTTTTTCCGATGATTTGTCCATGGAGGGCGCCGCGGTGATGGGCAGTTATGCTGAACGGGCGAAAGCCTCACTGGATGCCGGCTGTGATATGATTTTGGTGTGCAACCATCGGGAAGGCGCGGTCAGCGTGCTGGATAACCTTCCGCTGATTGATTCACCCAAAGTCAAGCGGTTATACCATCAAGGAAAACAGTTCAGTTTGGAAGAATTACAGAAATCTGCACGTTGGCAAAAGGCGAATCAGGCATTACATGATTTGTGCGAAAAATGGTTAGGGTGCGAATAATCATAAGATGTTGGATTAGGTAAATTTGTCTTAATAAAATTTGCTTACTCCTTGTGGCACGAGGAGTAAGCAATCCTCATCATTTGCGTGTATGACGATGATAAAAACTGATTTATTCCACCCCAATATTTTTTGTTCTTGCCGACAGCGCAGTTTGACCCCTTTAAGGGCTGCTATTCACATAATATTAACACTGTAAATATCAGTGATTAATAAATCTGATTTATATCTAATTTATTGAAAATCAGTATGCAATTTTTGTGATTGATGTCTAATTAATCAAAAGAATTTAATTGAGGTCATTTTTGGTATGACCAACTGACCGGCCATGATATTCTGGCAATATTTGCGATATGAAATTTGTTTAGCCTGAAGTTATTTAAGGCCGTTATTCAAGGTTTTTACGCAAGTTTTTTACACAAAGAAACTCGTTTAACGCTTTACATAACATTAGTTGTATTTTCAGTGGGGTAGTCATGACAACGCCAAAGACAAGAATTGTCATCATTGGTGGGGGCGCTGGTGGTTTAGAACTGGCAACGCGTTTGGGGCATAAATTAGGGCGTAACAAGAAAGCCGAAATTACGTTGGTGGATCGTAACAACAGCCATTTATGGAAACCACTATTGCATGAAGTTGCAACAGGGTCTCTTGATGATGGCGTTGATGCATTGAGCTATTTGGCTCATGCCAGTAATCATTATTTCAATTTCCAGCTAGGTACACTCACGAATATCCATCGTGAAGAGAAGAAAATTACGCTGGCTGAGATCCGTAATGAAGACAGTGACCTGTTAGTGCCAGAGCGTGAACTGGCTTACGACATTCTTGTCATGGCATTGGGCAGCCAATCTAATGATTTTGGGACGGCTGGTGTGAAGGAAAATTGTATTTTCCTTGATAACCCGCAACAGGCACACCGTTTCCACAATGAGATGTTAAACCTGTTCCTGAAATATTCTGCCAATCAATGTGCAGAAGAAAAAGTGAATATTGCGATTGTGGGTGGTGGTGCGACTGGTGTAGAGCTTTCCGCAGAACTCTATAATGCCGTTAAGCAACTGAACAGTTATGGCTTCGAAAGCCTGAATTCAGATGCCCTGAATGTGACTTTGGTTGAAGCGGGAGAGCGAATTCTGCCTGCATTGCCGACACGTATTTCCAGTGCGGCTCATCAAGAGCTGACGAAACTGGGCGTTAAGGTATTAACCAAAACAATGGTGACCAGCGCCGATGAGCATGGGCTGAATACAAAAGAGGGTGAACAGATCAAAGCGTCCCTGATGGTTTGGGCTGCGGGAATCAAAGCACCTGACTTTATGAAAGAGATCGGGGGATTGGAAACCAACCGTATCAACCAATTGGTTGTAAAACCGACTTTGCAAACCACACTGGATGATCATGTTTTTGCCATTGGAGATTGTGCATCCTGCCCGAAAAAAGAAGGGGGTTTTGTTCCTCCTCGTGCCCAGTCCGCTCATCAGATGGCAAGCCGTTGCTATGATAATATTCTGGCATTGTTAAATGAAAAACCATTGAAAGAGTATGTTTATAAAGATCATGGCTCATTGGTTTCATTATCCAGGTTCAGTACTGTTGGTAGTCTGATGGGTAACTTGATGCGTGGCTCAATGATGGTTGAAGGCCGTATTGCTCGTGTGGTTTACATCTCTTTGTATCGTATGCATCAGGTCGCTTTGCATGGATACATTAAAACTGGCTTGATGATGCTGGTTGGAGGCATTAACCGCGTTATTCGTCCACGCTTGAAGTTGCATTAATTAGCGAAAAAATGGCTCATCTTAAAGTAATTAATTGAGGTGAGCCATTGACCTGCCATTATATTTATTATTATACATACCATAATTATTCTTCTCTAAAGTGACTTCAAGTGTTTATTCTAATGAATAGAACGTATTCAAATAAAATCTGAATCGCATTTCAATTAATTCATTATTGTTATATATAATATTGTTTTTTAAATAATGACCTGATTATCAATCGGTTTTTATAATAGTGGCATACACAATAAGAGTGATTTTTACAAATTATGAGGATAACTTATCAGTATATTTAATTAATCTATCTAATAAGGCTAGATTTGGTCAGGTTACTCTGGTATCACAATTTTGTTCGGTCTGTAGTATTAAGTAGTAAATAGTAATATTAAACCGTAGTATTAAAGGACATTGGAACGATTTTTTATGTAATATGAAATTTGGGGATATTAAATTAGTCTTTATGCACTAAATTCTTATGAAATTATTCTTTCAATCAAATTGTGTGGGAAATTATCAATATATCAAGGTGCTATGTGGTTAAACTAACGATAAGACAGTATGTAATTGGTATCATAATCACTATCATTACTATTGCCATCATTGGTGCCGCGGCAACGTTTTATTTTGACTCTCCACGCCCTGGCGTTGCGCACGTATTATCTTCAAAACCGATCAGATCAACGGTTGTTTTTCGTCAATCCTATTGCCCTGTTACGGTATTTCCCATTCCCATTACGGTAAAAGCGATATCCGGAAATCACTTTATTACCTATCAATATCGTATCTTAACCCTGCTTGAACACCTGAAAGCCAATAGGGAATATCCGGCTTTAATCCATTCAGTGTTAGAAAATTGCACAGAATTTAATTTTAAGAAGCCACATATTGTCGCGTATGACGTCAATTATGTCATTGGAGAGCAGCCGGGAAAAATCAGGATGGAGTACAAACCCGATGACACTATCCCTTTAAATGAGAAAGGTCAATTAGTTCTGAAATCATATTGACAACAATGAATAACTCTTACTTTTTAGCAAATTAGCGGAAGGCAGAGTAAAAAACAGAAGATAGAATAAAAAAGGTTGCACTGTTTCGTGTTAGTGCAACCATGGTATCACCTTTTCATCGTTACTTTTTCATCGTTTAAATGCCAGATTGATCCCGATTAGGCATCGCGCTGGTGCTGAACGAAATTTTCTAGTAATTGTTGGATAAAAGATAAACGAGAAGCCCGCTCGGTTAAGTCAGCCATGAATTTCAATTTAAAGGGACCATCCAACCGGTAAATCTTAGGCTGCGTTTGTAATAAGCCAATGAGATAATTCGGTTCGACTTTATTGTGATGGCCAAATTCAATAAAGCCGCCTTTTTCATGGGCTTCAATGCGTTTGATACCGAGTTGTTGGGCGATCAGACGAATAGCAGCAGATTGCAACAGTTGACGTCCCGGATCAGGCAGAACGCCAAATCGGTCAATAAGCTCAACTTTCAGCTCATCCAATTCGCTATTATCCTGTGCGCTGGCGATGCGTTTATAGAACGATAAGCGCATGTTGACATCCGGAATATAGTCATCCGGTATAAGCACAGGCATACGTAGTTCTATCTCAGTCTGATTGTTGGTGAGATCTTCAAGCGAAGGTTCCCGTCCCTCCTTAAGCGCATCAACCGCACTTTCCAATAATTCCATATAGAGTGTGAAACCGATACTGGCCATCTGCCCACTTTGGTCTTCACCCAATAATTCGCCAGCGCCTCTAATTTCCAAGTCGTGAGTCGCCAGGGCAAAACCTGCCCCCAGATCTTCGAGCGAAGCAATGGCCTCCAGCCGTTTTTTCGCATCGCTGGTCATGGCTTTGGGATGGGGGGTCAGCAAATAAGCATAGGCTTGGTGATGAGAGCGCCCGACACGCCCACGTAATTGGTGTAATTGGGCTAAACCAAAATGATCGGCACGTTCAATGATAATGGTATTGGCACTGGGAATATCAATACCGGTTTCGATAATCGTGGTACACACCAACACATTAAAACGCTGATGATGGAAATCGGTCATCACGCGTTCTAAATCGCGCTCACGCATTTGCCCGTGTCCTACCACAATTCTGGCTTCGGGAACGAGTTCTTCCAGCCGGCCTTTTGCTTTTTCGATATTTTCAACATCGTTATACAGATAGTAAACTTGCCCGCCGCGCAAAATTTCACGCAGGATAGATTCACGTACCACGAGGCTATCATATTCACGCACAAACGTTTTCACGGCCAGGCGACGGGCAGGCGGCGTGGCGATAATGGAGAGATCACGCATACCACTCATTGCCATATTGAGGGTTCGCGGGATCGGGGTTGCCGTCAGTGTCAGAACGTCAACATCTGCCCGAATTGATTTAATCCGCTCTTTATGACGAACCCCGAAGCGGTGCTCCTCATCGACGATTAATAAACCGAGATCTTTCCAGCGCAGATCGCTTTGCAGGAGCTTATGAGTACCAATAATGATATCCACTTTGCCTTCCGCCGCCATATCGATGACCTGCTGTTGTTCTTTTGCACTACGAAAGCGTGACATCACTTCAATGTGTACCGGCCAATTTGCAAAGCGATCGCGGAAATTATCGTCATGCTGCTGAGCCAATAAGGTAGTGGGTACAAGGACTGCAACTTGTTTATTGTTGATAATGGACAGAAATGCGGCGCGCATCGCCACTTCTGTTTTCCCAAACCCAACATCGCCACATACCAGTCTGTCCATGGCAATCGGCTCGCACATATCATCAAGTACCGCGTTGATGGCCTGCTCTTGATCAGGGGTGGTATCAAAGGGAAAACTCTGGCAGAACAGTTGGTATTGTTCGCGATCGTTTTCGAAAGCAAAACCGGGTTTAACGGCACGTTGTGCGTAAACATCCAGAAGTTCGGCGGCAACATCACGCACCTTTTCAGCCGCTTTCTGGCGGGCTTTGCTCCATGCCTCTCCTCCCAATTTATGCAATGGGGCGCTCTCCTGAGCACTACCGGCATAACGGCTGATGAGGTGCAGGGAAGAGACAGGCACATATAATTTATCTTCTCCGGCATAAGTCAGGATAAGATACTCGGCCTTAATGCCACCCGCTTCTAACGTGATTAACCCCTGATAACGCCCAACACCATGCTCAAGGTGAACCACCGGCTGTCCGTGCCGTAATTCAGCGAGATTGCGGATAAGGGTATCGGTATTGATGGTTCGCCGATTATCTTGACGGCGGCGGCTGACCCGTTCGCCAAGCATGTCACTTTCACAAATCAACGCGAGATGGTGGTCTTCATCAACAAAACCGTGCTCTGCGGCGCCAACCATCAAATAATGGCCGGGGCTGTCGGCGTCAGTGAGCTGGTTTATTTTTATCGGATTGATTTTGATGCGGGATAGTAATTCCTGTACGGATTCCCGGCGTCCCTCACTTTCCACTGAAAATACGATTTTGCCTTCACCACTGAATTGCTCCATGAAACGGCGTAATTTATCCAATGAGGCTTTTTGTTGTGCCGCAACCGATAAATCAGGCAGCGGATGATAGGCAAGGTTGGTATTCTTTGCTTTTTGCGGCAGGGGATCGTTATCGACTTCAATGCGGGGCCAGTTTTTCAGTTCTGAAAATAGCTTATTGACCGGCAACCATAACTGTTCAGGCGCGAGCAACGGGCGCATGGGGTCAACTTTGCGGCTCTCAAAGCGTTGTTTCGCATCTTGCCAGAAACGTTCCGCAGCATGGGTCAAATTCTGGGTAATTAACAGTGTATTTTCGGGCAAATAGTCAAAGATGGCAGGCAAAGGTTGTTCAAAAAACAACGGTTGCCAATACTCAATGCCCGCCGGCAGCATTTTTTTACTGACTTGCTGATAAACATGTTCAGCATCACGACGGACTTCAAACTGTTCACGCCATTGGCTGCGAAACAGCTCAATCGCCTCTTGGTCGGTGGGGAATTCATGTGCCGGCAGTAAACTGATTTTTTCCACTTCGGCCAAGGTACGCTGGCTATCCACATCAAAAGTACGCAGGCTGTCGATCTCATCATCAAAAAAATCGATGCGGTAAGGGTGTTCACTGCCCATCGGGAAAAGATCAAACAAGGCGCCGCGCGTCGCAAACTCGCCATGTTCCAGTACCTGTTCAACGCTACGATAACCTGCCTGTTCTAGCTCTGCCCGCAGCTTATCACGTGAAAGACGCTGCCCTTTGTGCATAACCAGCGCATGGCCCTTGAGATAATCGTGTGGGCAGACCCGCTGCATCAGGGTATTGACGGGAAGGATTAATGCCCCTTTCGTCATAAAGGGTAAATGATAAAGCGTGGACAGGCGGTTGGAGATGATTTCTTGGTGAGGAGAAAAACTGTCGTAGGGCAAAGTTTCCCAATCTGACATAGTATTGATGGGGGCGTGGGTGAACTGTTGAATTTCATCACGCAATCGCAGGGCATTCTGCATATCTTTGGTCACCAGCAGTATTGGCCCTGAGTGACGTTCAATGATTGCGGCACATTCAACGGCACAGGCTGCGCCGGTCAAATGGCCCAGGGAGCGGCTATCACCGCGGCGTTCAGGAAGTTGATAACGGTATTTTGCTGACATAAGTGTTTGATATGTGTTCTCTAAGATTCAGTCCATTCCCAACACATTTTTAACCCAGTAGCCTTACAATAAATACGCTGGCAGGTTGAGAGAAAGTAAAAAAAACCGCAGAACCGGGATACGGGTGGTTCCATAAAGTATTGCTACCCTTTATTATCCCCGAACACTTTGCTTTGGCAACAGGGGCGTAACAGATTTCATGTTCCAATCTGTCTCATTATTTATAGGATTGCGCTATATGCGCGGGCGGGCGGTCGATAAATTTGGCCGTTTTGTTTCATGGCTGTCGGCGATTGGCATTACGCTGGGCGTCGCGGCGTTGATCACGGTGCTGTCAGTGATGAATGGCTTTGAGCGTTCACTGGAAAGCAGCATTCTGGGTTTTATGCCACAGGCTGTCATTACTTCGGAAAAAGGCTCTGTCAGCCCGGCAGAACATCCGAGCAGCCAGCTTGCGGGGTTAAAGGGAGTCAATCGCATTACCCCTATCGTGCAAGGGGATGTGGTATTGCAGAGTCACCACAATGTTGGGGTGGGTGTCATGTTGGGGATTAACCATGACGAATATGCACCGCTGACAGAACATCTTGTCAATGTTGACCGAAGCCAATTACAACCCGGACGTTATTTTGTCATTCTGGGCGAAAAACTGGCGGCAAAATTGGGGGTAAAACGAGGTGATCAAATTCGGATCATTGTGCCGAGTGCCAGCCAGTTAACGCCAATGGGCAGAATTCCCAGCCAGCGTCTATTCACTGTCGCGGGCACATTTTTCGCCAACAGTGAAGTGGATGGGACAGAAATGCTGGTCAATCAACAGGATGCGGCCAGATTGCTGCGCTATCCGATGGGTAATATTACCGGCTGGCGTTTGTACCTCAATCAGCCGCTGTTAGTCGATGAGTTGAGCCAACAGACCCTTCCGGCAGGGCTGGTATGGAAAGATTGGCGCGAACGCAAGGGCGAATTCTTTCAGGCGGTTCGTATGGAGAAAAATATGATGGGGTTATTGTTGAGCCTGATTATTGCGGTCGCGGCGTTTAACATTATCACTTCTCTCTCTTTGTTGGTGATGGAAAAACAGGGTGAAATCGCTATCTTGCAGACGCAAGGGCTGACTCGCCGTCAGGTCATGGCCATTTTTATGATCCAAGGGGCGGGCGCTGGCATCCTCGGTGCTCTGTTGGGAACGGGATTGGGCGTGCTGCTCTCCAGCCAGTTAAATCATCTCATGCCAATTATCGGTTTGCTGGCCGAAGGCATTCAATTACCCGTGGCGATTGATACTGCACAAGTAGTGATGATTGCCCTCAGTGCCATGTTGATCGCCTTAATCTCGACTTTATACCCTTCCTGGCGCGCGGCTGCCACCCAACCTGCTGAGGCTTTACGTTATGAGTAATCACCCGTTATTAGTGTGTCATCACCTGTGCAAAAAATATCAGGAAGGAAAAATTGCGACAGAAGTGTTGAAGAATGTCACTTTTTCCATGCAGCAAGGCGAAATAATGGCCATTGTCGGCAGTTCAGGGTCGGGTAAAAGCACACTTCTGCACTTATTGGGTGGTCTGGATTCACCGACATCGGGTGAAGTGCTTTTTAAGGGACAATCCCTTAACCAAATGTCTTCGTCTGCGCGGGCAGAACTGCGTAACCGTGAAATTGGTTTTATTTATCAGTTTCACCATTTATTGCCTGATTTTACGGCACTGGAGAATGTGGCGATGCCCCTGTTGATTGGGGGGCAAAAACGCCATGCTCAACAAAAAGCGCGGGAGATGCTGGCCGCGGTTGGACTGGAACAGCGGGCGCATCACCGGCCATCCGAACTGTCGGGAGGAGAACGTCAACGTGTCGCCATTGCACGGGCACTGGTCAACCAACCTTCACTGGTATTGGCGGATGAGCCAACGGGTAACCTTGACCAACGCAATGCCGACAGTGTGTTTCAACTGCTGCAAGAATTGAACCACCAGCAAGGCACGGCATTTCTGGTGGTCACCCATGATCTGAAATTAGCCCGGCAACTGACACGGCAGGTGGAAATGCGTGATGGGTATTTACAGGATGAATTAACCCTGACGGGGGAGATGTAATGGTAAATCTGCCTCTTGCATTATTTACCGCATTACGATTTAGTCGGGGCCGGCGTCGTTCAGGGATGGTTTCCCTGATCTCAGTCATTTCAACGCTGGGCATTATGCTGGGCGTCGCGGTACTGATTATTGGTCTGAGTGCCATGAATGGTTTTGAGCGGGAACTGAAAAACCGGATACTTTCCGTGGTTCCACATGGGCAAATTTATGCGGTGGAGCAGCCTTTTCAGGATTGGGAAACGGCACTCAGGCGGGTAAAACAGACAGCGGGTATTGTCGGCGCCTCACCCTATATTGAATTTACTGGCCTGATGGAGCGTGGTGAAAAGCTCCATGCGATACAGGTGCGGGGTGTCGATCCGGAGACAGAGAACAGCGTGAGTAGTTTGCCTCAGTTTGTGCGTAATGGGGCATGGAAAACATTCAGGGCAGGAGAAAATCAGGTGATTCTGGGGCAGGGAGTGGCTAATTCGCTGCACGTGAAACAAGGTGATTGGGTGACGGTCATGATCCCCAATAACGATGCCAGCCTGAAACTGTTACAGCCTAAACGCATCCGCTTACACGTTGCGGGTATTTTCCAGTTGAGCGGCATGTTGGATCACAGTTTAGCCCTTGTGCCTTTGCCTGATGCCCAGCATTATCTGGATTACGCCAATGCCATCACAGGGATTGCGATTAAAGCAGATAATGTTTTTGTCGCAGAGCAGCGTGTTTGGGACGCCGGTAACGCGACGGGAAAATATGTGTATATCAGCACCTGGATCAAAGATTACGGTTATATGTACAACGATATCCAGATGGTGCGCAGCATTATGTATCTGGCGATGGTGCTGGTTATCGGCGTCGCTTGCTTTAATATTATTTCAACGCTGATTATGGCTGTGAAGGATAAAAGCAGCGATATCGCTATACTACGTACACTGGGTGCCAAGGATAGCCATATCAGGGCCATTTTTTTATGGTATGGATTGCTCACCGGTATGATAGGCAGCCTGGTCGGTGTGGTGGTTGGGGTTTTCACATCATTAAATTTGACGACTATCATTAAGGGATTGGAAAAGCTGCTTGGGCACCAACTCCTTTCAGGCGATATCTATTTTATCGATTTTCTGCCGTCAGAATTACACCTCACGGATGTGCTTTATGTTTTGCTAACGGCATTGGTATTAAGTTTATTGGCGAGTTGGTATCCTGCCCGTCGAGCCAGTAAACTTGATCCAGCGCGGATTTTGAGTGGTCAATAACATGCGGGTTCTTCATCGGCATAGCAAATTTTACCGAATAAGACGGTTACGGCGTCGGCGATTACATAGACAAAACTTTTACAGGGATATCCGATTGGCAAATAAAATAGAAAAACCTTATGTGGTGGTGCTGACCGGGGCAGGCATTTCTGCTGAGTCAGGCATTCGAACATTTCGCTCTTCCGATGGCCTGTGGGAAGAACATCGTGTCGAAGATGTTGCGACGCCAGAAGGTTTCCAGCGTGATCCTGACTTGGTTCAGGCATTTTACAATGCCCGCCGAGAGCAGCTCCGGCAACCGCAGATCCAGCCTAATGCCGCACATGATGCTCTGGTGGAACTCGAACACGAGCTGGGTGACCATTTTTTGTTGGTGACACAAAATATTGATGATTTGCATGAACGTGCGGGAAGTCACCGTGTCCTGCATATGCACGGTGAATTACTGAAAGCCCGCTGTTGTCAGTCCGGGCAGGTGGTTGAGTGGGTCACCGATCTGACGATGGAAGATCGTTGCCATTGTTGCCAGTTTCCGTCGCCACTGCGTCCTCATGTCGTGTGGTTTGGGGAAATGCCATTGGGCATGGAACAGATTTATTCTGCCTTAGCCGATGCCGATATTTTTATTGCGATCGGCACATCGGGTCATGTTTACCCCGCAGCCGGTTTTGTGCATGAAGCTAAATTGTCCGGGGCGCATACTGTTGAGTTGAATCTTGAACCGAGTCAGGTCGAAAACCTGTTTGATGAAAAACATTATGGTCATGCCAGTAAAATCGTCACCCAATATGTTCAATCCTTAATTCAGCAGATGAAGGCAGGTAAAAGCTGATTTGACGCAATACCGACGCTATCCATCTTTTTCATAATGAATTCACGTGAACTAAACCGTGTTTCAAAATGGCAGGCGTCAACCTTATCCCGCGCACTGCGCGGGATAAGGTTGCAAACGCTGACTATGATAAAGCTATTTAGGGAGGAAAAGATGGATAGATTATTAGAGCGTTTTTTAAAATACAGTGTATTTAATACCCAAGCAAAATCATCCGCTAAAACTATTCCCAGCAGTGACGGTCAATGGGATCTTGCCAAGGCATTGTATGAGGAACTGATCCAGTTTGGCTTTGCTGATGTGACGCTCAATGAGCAGGGATATGTGATGGCAACTTTGCCGGCCAATGTTGCAATATCGGTTCCTGTCATTGGTTTCATTGCCCACCTCGATACCTCACCCGATTTTTCCGGCAGGCATATTAATCCTCAAATTGTCGAAAACTATCGTGGCGGCGATATTGCCTTGGGGGTAGGAGATGAAGTGTTATCGCCGGTCATGTTCCCGGTATTACATCGTTTGTTGGGGCAAACATTAATTACGACTGACGGGAAAACCCTGTTGGGTGCTGATGATAAAGCCGGTATTGCTGAAATCATGACCGCAATGGTGCGTTTGAAACAGAAAAATATTCCACATGGTGATATTCGGATTGCGTTTACACCAGATAAAGAAATTGGCAGGGGAGCGTCCCATTTTGATATAGAGGCTTTTGGTGCAGAGTGGGCCTATACCGTTGATGGTGGTGGGGTGGGGGAATTGGAATGCGAAAATTTCAATGCGGCCTCAGTGGCAATCAAGATTGTGGGTAATACGGCTCATCCGGGAAGTGCCAAAGGCGTCATGGTTAACGCATTGACATTGGCAACGCAAATTCATCATGCCCTGCCTGTTGAGGAAACGCCTGAACAGACAGAAGGCTGTGAAGGTTTTTATCATTTGCTGAGTATAAAAGGCTCCGTTGAGCGTGCCGAGATGCACTACATCATCCGGGATTTTGACCGCGCCAATTTTGAAAAACGCAAAAAAAACATGCTGGCTATTGCGGAAAATGCCGGCAAAGGCTTGCATCCCGACTGCTATATTGAATTGGCGATTGATGACGATTATTACAACATGCGTAGTGAGGTGCTCAAATACCCTCATGTTATTGCGATTGCTAAACAAGCAATGCTGGATTGTAATATTGAGCCGGTAATCCAGCCGAACCGTGGTGGTACTGATGGTGCAGAATTATCTTATCGCGGCCTTCCTTGCCCGAATATTTTCACAGGTGGATATAACTATCACAGCAAGCACGAATTTATTTCACTGGAAAGCATGGAGCAGGCCGTTAACGTGATTATGCGGATTGCGGAATTGACGGTAAGTCACGGCAATAATCTATTATCTGAATAATTATCAATGGTTAAATCAACACACTGACAAAGGGGCCGTTCCTTTTGCCCCTTTGCCCAGATTAACCTGTTTGGGTTAATCGTTAAAATACCAATAACCGCTATTGACCAAGGCGGTCAGCAGACTGACAAATCGGACATCATCAATGGCATCACCCAGAAGTTCAGCATTAACTTTGTCATATTGGCACAGGGCATCAGCAGCATGGAGATGGGGCGTATCTATCAACTCACCATTGACGAAACACTGATCGCCGACACGCAGGACGCGCAGGCCACTCAATCGGTTTAATTCTTCGCCTTGTTTCAGTAAATCATAAATCTCATCGCTCTCATAAGGCGGTTCAGGTGGAGCCAGATCCAGTTCATGGCGCGATTGAGAGATAAATTCACCAAACCAGTTTTGGAATGTTTCTGGTTGTTCCAACAGCTCACGCATCATTGAACGCAGTGTGTCCAGCTCATTTGTCTGAATCAGGGCGGGATTATCACGGAATGTCAGTTCAGGATCGCTGTAGCGATGGCTGCCGAGTTCGTTTGCCAGAATATAGTCAGCAAATCCGCTGAATAATTCACGGGAGTTGGGGGCACGGAATCCCACTGAATAGTTCAGTGAATCCTCAATCGCATAGCCTTCATGGGGGAAACCCGGTGGAATATAAAGGATATCGCCCGGTAACATCTCTTCATCAATGATGGCCTCAAAGGGGTCAACCTGCAATAAATCAGGATGAGGGCAATGTTGTTTCATCGGGATTTTTTCACCGACTCGCCAGCGTCGGCGGCCTTTTCCCTGAATAATAAAAACATCATATTGGTCAAGGTGAGGGCCGACACCCCCGCCGGGAACTGAGAAAGAGATCATCAAATCATCCATGCGCCAATCAGACAGGACACGGAATGGCTTCATGAGTGCAGAGGAGGGGAGATGCCAATGGTCAACGGCTTGTACAAGCAGAGACCAGCCTTTTTCGCCTAAATGATCATAAGTCTCAAATGGCCCGTGGGAAACTTCCCAGCGCCCATTTTTCTGACTGACCAAACGGCTATCGATTTCATTTTCCATCGCCAGTCCCGCCAACTCATCGGGGGAAAGGGGATCAATAAATTGATGGAAACCCTGTTTAATCAGCAATGGTCGTTTTTGCCAATGGTTTTGCAAAAACGCCTGCCAGTCCAGATTTAGCTGATAATCCATGGTGACATCCTGAAGTGAGAGGTGAATTTCTCGCTATTATAACGAATAGTCAACCACGATATCAGATTTGGTTGCAATATTTCGAGGCTGAGCTAAATAATCGCTTACCTCATTGTTATCGTTATTGCATTTGCGGTTAGTGAGTGGTAGCTGAATTGTGTTGGGCCCGAAATATCACGCTGACTCTGGTGCCACCCAGTGGGCTATCATCAATGCTGATTTCACCTTCATATTGCTCGACAATTTCAGACGCTATCGACAAGCCGAGACCTTGGCCTGAGCGCAATGTGTCGGCCCGTAAGCCACGCTGGAAAATCATTTCTCGCTTATCCGAGGGCACTCCCAGTCCATCATCATCGACAATAATGGTGACCGCGTTTTCTCCCATTGTGGCGGTAACCTTGACAAATTTCAGGCCATATTTACAAGCATTATCCAAAATGTTTCCCATCACTTCCAGAAAGTCATTTTTTTCCCCCAGCCATGTTACTTCGGGAGAGACATCCAGGGTAATTTTGATACCTTTATGTTGATATACCTTTGTTAAGGCACTAATTAATCCATCCAGCAAGATTGGGACAGAAGAAATTTGCCTCAAAAGCAAACTGTAATCGCTGCGCATATTGGCCTTGTGCAGATAGTAACCAATTTGTTGGGATATTCGGTCAATTTGTTCAAGCATAATAGGTTCAGCTTGTTCAATGGTCAGTTTTTGTGGAGGCCGCATAGAGCGTAGCGTTGATTGCAATACGGCTAACGGTGTTTTCAGGCTATGGGTTAAATCCGAGAGAGTTGTGTGATATTTGGCATAACGTTTACGTTCATTGAATAGTAAGTTGTTTAAGTTTCTGACCAACCCTTTTAATTCGGTAGGCGGATTCTCGTCCAGTTTTTCCCTTTCGCCATTTTCGAGTGAACTGATTTGGGTAATTAAGGATTTTATTGGCCTAAGACTCCAGTCAGCAGCAAGCCAAACTAATGGGATGATTAGCAGTAAATTGGCGATTAAAACATAACCAAACCATTCCCATACTTTTGCTGATTCCTGTACATCTTGTGGAATGGTATCAATGATCACAATAGTCATTGCAGGCAGTTTTTCAGTGGCAGGATAAATGTTGACAGCAACTGAATAGGTTAATAACACATCCTTATTATTTTCTACCTTTTTTGCATTACCCTGATCGGGTGTGGCTGCTGGATGATAAAAAAAATCGCCTTTTTCTTTAAAATACGCTTCTAGCGTATAGAATCCATCTTTTTTCAGCCAATCAGGATCAATCATTCTTTCCAATTCAGGTACATTATTTTGGCGCCAAATAACCGTCCCTTTATTGTCATAGATCAGGGCTAATGAGCGGTAATTCATGGAAAAATCTTTGGGAACGAGAATATCTAGCTTGTTATCTTCCCATCTGGCTAATGTGAAAAAGAGATTGCTTTGGCTACGGAGTATGGAATAGCTTGTTTTATCAAAACTGACTAAATATCCGGCAATGGCAACAATTCCATATGATAGCGTCAGGGCGAGAATAATAGCCGCCGTAGCCATGAGAAACCGAGTTCTCAGGGAAAAAGGCTTTTCAGAGCGTTTAGGCATCATGAGATTTCACATCGAAACGATATCCTTGGCCACGCACAGTAACAATGACCTCTTCTGGCCATTCATTCAATATTTTTTTTCTCAGACGCCCCATTAATACATCAATTGTATGACTTTCACGTAATTCAGCGTCTGGATACAATTGGCGCATTAACGTTTCTTTACTGACAACCTTACCATTGTTGCGCATTAAAGTTTCGATGATGGTGTATTCAAAGGCAGTCAATTTAATATTAGCATCATTGATAGAAAACTCTTTTCTTGAGAGGTTAATTGAAAATGGTGATATTTCAACTAGTTGTGAAGCCAGGCCACTATTACGCCGCATTAATGCCTGTATGCGAGCATTAATTTCTTCCAGATGAAAGGGTTTAGTCACATAATCATCTGCACCAGCATTTAGCACAGTGACTTTTTCTTGCCAGCTCTCACGAGCGGTAAGAACAAGGATAGGCAAATTAATTTGCTCACTGCGCCAGCGCCGTAGCATGCTAAGGCCATCTTCTCCCGGTAACCCTAAATCGACAATAGCCATATCAGGGTGACTCTCTTTAAGGTAATAATCTGCTTCTTTGGCATTCTCCGCAGCATCCACTTGATGCCCAATATCCCGCAGTTGTACGGTTAAGTGATGGCGAAGTAATGCGTTATCTTCAACGATCAATATCCGCATAATGATTCCTTATGCTAATCAGTAATGTTAATCAAATAAATTTAAAATAGCTAAGTAATCAATTTCGTCAATAAAGATTGAATAAAATTATAGATATATAATTATGCGTAAGCTAAGTATAGTAACTATTTAGCTTTTGTTGGTATATTAATGATTGGTTCATTTAAAAACAAACAGTTAGGGTGAAATAATAAATAAATTTACAATTTATTTATCTTCTATATAAGAATCATATATCTAATCACGTTCAAGTGACGGTATGCGACGATCAGGAAGTTTGCTGGGATTGGCGTCTGGTATTGAAATTAAGGCGTGGAAATCACACTGGGCGGGATAAAACCCGCCCATTGACATGACTAAATAACGGTTATTTTAACTGGTCAACCAGTGAGGTCGCGTATCCAATGTAATTTGCTGGCGTCATGGTTTTGAGGCGTTCTTTTTCCGCTTCAGGCAGTTCAAGGCCATCAATAAACGCTTTCATGCCTTCGGCATCAACCCGTTTACCACGCGTCAGTTCTTTCAATTTTTCATACGGTTTTTCAATGCCATAACGGCGCATAACCGTCTGGATAGGCTCAGCCAAGACTTCCCAATTGTTGTCCAGTTCATTCAGTAAATGCTGCTCATTGACTTCCAGCTTATTCAACCCTTTCATCGTGGATTGATAAGCAATCAGGGCATATCCCAGACCGACGCCCAGATTGCGCAGTACTGTTGAATCCGTCAGGTCACGCTGCCAGCGGGAGACAGGAAGTTTGCCGGCAAGATGCCCCAGCACCGCATTGGCCAATCCCAGATTGCCTTCTGAGTTTTCGAAATCAATCGGATTGACTTTATGTGGCATTGTAGAAGAACCAATTTCTCCGGCAACGGTTTTTTGTTTGAAATGGTTTAAGGCGATATAGCCCCAGATATCGCGATCAAAATCAATGAGGATGGTATTGAAACGTGCCACACAATCAAACAACTCTGCAATGTAATCATGAGGTTCAATCTGAGTGGTGTACGGATTCCACTGGATACCCAAAGAGGTCACAAATGACTCACTGAATTGATGCCAGTCTACTTGTGGGTAAGCGGACAAGTGCGCATTGTAGTTACCCACCGCCCCGTTGATTTTACCCAGAATGTCTACCTGCCCAAGCTGGCGGAATTGGCGCTCCATACGATAGGCCACGTTAGCAAACTCTTTGCCAACCGTAGACGGTGTGGCGGGCTGGCCGTGTGTGCGCGACAGCAGTGGCAGATCACGATAATCATGTGCCATGCGGGTCAGGGTATCGATCAATTGACGCCACAGCGGCAGCAAAACTTTCTCACGGGCGGTTTTAAGCATCAAGGCATGTGACAGGTTATTGATATCTTCTGATGTGCAGGCAAAGTGAATAAATTCTGCCACGTGATGCAGGGCAGGGACAGGCGCGACTTTTTCTTTCAGAAAATATTCAACCGCCTTAACGTCATGATTGGTTGTGCGCTCAATCTCTTTGATCCGCAGTGCATCCTGTTCATTGAAATGGGCAATGATTTCATCAAGGTAAGCGTTTGCGTCAGCGTCAAAAGCAGGAACTTCTTTAATTTCTGGTGTCGCGGCCAGTTTTTGCAGCCAACGTACTTCGACCTGCACACGGAATTTTAGTAAGCCGAACTCACTAAAGATAGCGCGTAGTGCGCTGACTTTATCGCCGTAACGGCCATCAATTGGAGAAACAGCGGTCAGTGAGGATAATTCCATTGGTAGCAACTCCCGGATTTTATTTAACAATTTACGTTTAACAGCGTTGGTTTAACAGTTTTTTGGCTAACTGTTTTTTAACAATTCGTTTTCTAACAATTAGCCAGGATCTCTTTTGCCTGTCGGATCAAGCGTTGACGAGAAAACATGATTTGCAGGCGGCTACCGCCAACTTGTTGCCATAAGACGGCGCTGCGGATACCGGCCAGCAACGCCGCCCTGACTTTTGCCTGAATCAGCGTATTACGCAATACGTCAGGTGACCCCGTCACTTGAATACGTGGCCCCAGTGGGCTGATAACATCGACATAAATGCCCGCAAGGGCGTTGAGCATTCCCTCTGACATTGGTTCAAAATAGGCTTGCTGACGCTCTAATTGTTCAATGCGATTGGCTAATTGATTGGCGGCAGATTGATTTTTATTTAAACGGCGTTCCAGCGCCATCAAACCTAGCATATAGCGGGTAAGATCGGCAGAAACACCACTATGCGAACCATTGAACATGCCTAACATGGCATCAAGGCCAATACGCAGATTACAGGCATTATTGCCAAAGACATCCAGTGTGGATGTTGGGTTCATGTTCAGGATACTGTTGAGCGTGACCTCAAAAGCATCCGTATCACATTGGCCTTCGTGGGCAAGTTTTTGTACCAGACGGCCTGACTGGCAGATACCTGCCAGTGCCAGTGTAATATCGTAATAATTTTTAGCCACAACTACTCCTGTATACGTTGTTCGATCACACCACCACCAAGACAGATTTCATCTTGATAAAACACGGCTGATTGACCGGGGGTGACGGCGGCAACAGGGCTATCGAACCGAACCTCAATTTTATCTTCGCCCAAGGGGACGACAGTGCAGGGAATATCATGCTGACGGTAGCGTGTTTTGACGACACAGCGCATTTCGGCTTGCAGTAGCTGGCGATCAACCCAATCAAGTTGCTGTGCAATCAAACCGACAGACATCAGGCGAGGGTGTTCATGGCCTTGGGCAACAATCAGGATGTTGTTTTCGACATCTTTATCAACCACATACCACGGATCTTCACTGCCTTCTTTCGTGCCCCCGATCCCCAGCCCCTTGCGCTGGCCGAGGGTATGGTACATCAAGCCAGTGTGTTGGCCGAGGGTCTCTCCATCCACCGTCATAATTGGACCCGGTTGGGCAGGCAAATAACGCCCAAGGAAATCACGGAACTTACGCTCACCGATAAAGCAGATACCCGTCGAATCTTTTTTCTTGGCGGTGACGAGACCAATTTCTTCGGCAATGCGGCGTACTTCGGGTTTTTCCAGTTCCCCGACTGGAAACAGGCTCTTGGCAACTTGCCGGTGGCTTAAGGTGTATAAGAAATAGCTTTGGTCTTTATTACCATCCAGGCCACGCAGCAATTGGCTGACGCCATCCACATCCCGACGGCGGACATAATGCCCGGTTGCGATATAGTCAGCCCCTAAATCCTCTGCGGCAAACTCCAGAAATGCTTTGAATTTGATTTCTTTATTGCAAAGAATGTCAGGATTTGGGGTTCTGCCTGCTTTGTATTCAGCAAGAAAATGTTCGAATACATTGTCCCAATACTCAGCAGCAAAATTGATCGTATGTAACTCGATGCCCAGTTTGTCACAAACGGCTTGGGCATCGGCAAGATCGGAAGCCGCCGAGCAATATTCTTCACTGTCGTCTTCTTCCCAGTTTTTCATGAACAGGCCAGCTACCTGATAGCCTTGCTGTTGCAGAAGGTAGGCGGAAACGGATGAATCAACACCGCCGGACATGCCGACAATGACTTTTTTCTGGCTGTTATCTGACATGGATATATCTCACTGCGGAAAAAAACAAACGCGATACTTTAGCACGTTGGCAACCAAGGTGCACCAAACGTCTTCATACTCGTTTATCCCATGCTTGTTTATCATATTGTTTACTACGGTTATTTATTACGATCCTTTGGCGACAGGCGGATCATAATAATCCAGTAGCGAGAGTGGATAAACTTTGCGCTCCAAATAACAGAGAATACTTTCGGCGACCAGAGGGGAACGTAGCTGTGAACTATTCAGGATCTCTTCCGCGCTTAACCAGTGGCAGCAATAGATATCATCATCCTGTGGATGCGTGTCCATGATTTTTTCCACTTCAACCAAGAACAGAAAGCGGATAAAGGGCGTTCCGTCCGGCGCAACCCATTGGTGCAATTTTAACAAGGCTTGCGGTTGCGCACGAATGCCGGTTTCTTCCCATAATTCGCGTTCGGCGGCGGCGAGCAGTGTTTCATCCGCTTCAAGATGACCGGCTGGCTGATTCCAGAGCGGTTTGTCGTTGATGAATTCTTCAACAATCAGAAACTTATTTTCTGCATGAACAATGCAGGCAACAGTCACGTGTGGATTAAACAAGATTAATTTCTCTCCATTCTCCGGGGGATAATGAATCTAATTGTATTGAGCCAATACTGAAACGAATCAGGCGCAGTGTAGGATAACCCACATGAGCGGTCATTCTACGTACTTGTCGGTTGCGTCCTTCATATAATGTAATTTTAAGCCAGCTTACCGGAATGTTTTTGCGTTCCCGAATAGGAGGCGTTCTTTCCCAGAGCCATGCAGGTTCTGCCACCCATTCAGCTCCGGCTGGCAACGTCGGGCCATCTTTTAATGTGACGCCGTTGCGAAGTTTATTCAGCGCCGCTTCATCAGGAATACCTTCAACCTGAACGTAATAAACTTTAGCGGTTTTTTTATGGGGCTGAGTCAGTTTGGCCTGTAATTTGCCATCATTGGTCAACACCAGTAAGCCTTCACTATCACGATCCAGACGGCCAGCGGCATAAACATCCGTAAACGGGATAAAATTTTTTAACGTTGTTCTGCCCATTTCATCAGTGAATTGGGGCAAGACATCATAAGGCTTGTTAAAAATCAATACCCGACGGGGAGTTGTTGGTTTTTTTATAGGTTTGTTATTTTTTCTTTGGCTGAATCGGTTAAGTTGGCGTTTTTTAAAAGCGATATTTGTCATGATAAGCGATTGTGAAAAGTGAGGGTGCGTATTATACCTTAAATTTGTGAGCGTTGGCGTTTGCAGAATATTCAAGTAGTATTGACACGTCCCTTACAAAAAATTAACAAGGCATTGCGCTTATTTGAAAGGAGAGGTTAATGGAAAGCAAAGTAGTTGTTCCGGCGGAAGGTAAAAAAATTACGATTGATGCCAAAGGTAAATTAAATGTTCCGAATAACCCTATTATCCCTTACATCGAAGGGGATGGCATTGGTGTTGATGTGACGCCGGTCATGCTGAAAGTTGTTGATGCTGCGGTTCAGAAAGCGTACAGCGGTGAGCGCAAAATTGCGTGGATGGAAATCTACACGGGTGAAAAATCCACGCATGTCTATGGTAAAGATGTTTGGTTGCCGGATGAAACGCTGGATTTGATCCGTGATTACCGTGTTGCCATCAAAGGTCCCCTGACAACGCCAGTGGGTGGTGGTATCCGTTCGCTGAACGTCGCACTGCGTCAGCAATTGGATCTGTATGTCTGCCTGCGTCCGGTTCGTTACTATCAAGGTACGCCAAGCCCTGTTAAGCAACCTGAACTGACCGATATGGTGATTTTCCGCGAAAACGCCGAAGATATTTATGCGGGTATTGAGTGGAAAGCGGGTTCTGCGGAAGCGGACAAAGTGATCAAATTCCTCCGGGATGAAATGGGTGTGAGTAAGATCCGTTTCCCTCAACAGTGCGGTATCGGTGTAAAACCGTGTTCAGAAGCAGGCACTAAACGTTTAGTCCGCGCTGCGATTGAATATGCGATTGATAATGACCGTGAATCAGTCACTCTGGTTCATAAAGGCAATATCATGAAGTTCACCGAAGGTGCTTTCAAAGATTGGGGTTATGAACTGGCTCGCACTGAGTTCGGCGGAGAACTATTGGATGGCGGCCCGTGGGTTAAGATCAAGAATCCTAAAAACGGCAAAGATATCATCATCAAGGACGTGATTGCAGATGCTTTCTTGCAACAGATCCTGCTGCGTCCGGCAGAATATGATGTTATTGCGTGTATGAACCTGAATGGTGACTACATCTCTGATGCGCTGGCGGCACAGGTAGGGGGTATCGGTATTGCCCCAGGTGCCAATATTGGTGATGAGTGCGCATTGTTCGAAGCAACCCACGGCACGGCACCTAAATATGCGGGTCAGGACAAAGTCAATCCGGGTTCTGTGATCCTTTCCGCTGAAATGATGCTGCGCCACATGGGATGGTTTGAAGCCGCCGACCTGATTGTTAAGGGAATGGAAGGTGCGATTGCGGCCAAAACCGTGACCTACGATTTTGAGCGCCTGATGGAGGGTGCTAAGCTACTGAAATGTAGCGAGTTCGGCGATGCCATGATCTCTCATATGTAATTAATTGCGTCACTGAATAGATAACGGGAGCTTAATGGTTCCCGTTGTTTTATTATCACTCTCGGAACGGTTATCAAAATAAGTTATCAAAACCTGCCAAATTTTAAGCATTTTAAACAATGATTTTTATCCAATTCTTACCACGATCATCATGGTATTTATCTGTTTGTTTCTGACTCTTGTGTCCCAATAAATCTTTTGTATTAACGCCCTGATCACGATAAAGACGTTCAGATAACGAGCGTTGCTCATGAAAGGTTGCCGGTGTTCTTTCACCCCAATCAATATCGGTTTTGTCCCTTGCTTTTTTAAAATTTGTTGTCAGTGTGTTTGCCGTTACCTTTCCGCCTCGTTTAGATTATGATGTGGTATGAAAATATCTATGGTCTTCCCCCATTTTTGCAACACTAATTTTGATGTATGGTTGGCTTGCTTAAATCTATCCGGCGTCTCTATGAGTATGGATACCCGCGCCACGATGAGTTCCGCGCCTGATGAACCTAAAAATGGACTCGGCTTCAATAAGCCACTTTTTAGTTCAGGTTATTCATCAGGCCGATTGGCCGTTCATGTCATCAATAATCAGTCTTCGCAAAACCAGATGGATAACGTGTATTTCACTGTTTAATCATTAATTTATTGAGTCAGTATCTATTAGGCCTGATACTCATTTTGCCGAGTGGTGATTGCCCAGGCTATTCGTGCCAGCTTGTTAGCCAGTGCACAGGCAACCACATTCGAATGCTTCTTGCTGAGTTGTGCCTGAACCCACTCTGCAAGTCTGCCATGCTGATGTTCAAGCCGCATCATAAACGCGCGGGCGCACTGAACCAGCAATCGGCGCAAATTTTTGTTGCCGCGTTTGCTGATACCTAGCAGGGTAGGTTTCCCTCCCGTACTGTATTGCCGGGGAACAAGTCCCATTGAGGCAGCAAAATCGCGGCTGCATGAAAATTGTTTGCCATCACCGAGCTGGGATGAGAGTAAGCTGGCCGTAATTGGCCCCACACCCGGAATTGTCATGATGCGTTGAGCGGTGTCATCTACACTGATGGACTGATTTAATTCTGCTCCCAGCGCGGTTATTTGCTCGACAAGATAAAGGTAGTGGGCATGTAATTTCATCAGCAAACGGCTCAGATAATCGGGCACGTCGTGTTCTGCCAAAACCAGAGATAACCGTTTAATGACCGCCTCGCCTTTTGGCAGACTGATACCAAACTCCAGCAAAAAGGCGTGCATTTGGTTAGTGGTTTTTACCTTATCTCTGATGAGTGATTCTCTGACACGATGCAGCGCTCTCATCGCCTGTTGAGTCTCTGTTCTCGGCTGGACAAAACGCATGGAGGGACGTGATGCCGCTTCACATATCGCCTCTGCATCAACGAAATCATTTTTGTTACTTTTGACAAAAGGACGAACAAACTGCGGAGATATCAGCTTTGCATCATGGCCTAAATCAGCGATCCGGCGAGCCATAAAATGTGCACCCGCACAAGCTTCCATCACGACGGTAGTGGATGTACACCCAACTAAAAATTCCATTAATTTTGTACGGGTAAATTTTTTACGTAGCATAGTCTTGCCGAATTTGTCCTGACAATGGATATGGAAAGAATGCTTGCCGAGATCGATACCAATAAGTGTGACGTTTTGCATGATGGCCTCTCCAGAAAGAAAATACCCTATAAGAGTATCGCTCACAGGGTGGGGAAGACCATCTCATTATGGACGATGCCGCTCCAAGATTGGCGTCTTGCAATGAGTCGATTTATGATTGAATTCGGTGACCGTTTAAACGGTCACATATAATGAATATGAAATGGCGATTACACAAAATCGTAAACAGGGCCCTCAAAAGTTGCTCCCGACGTTAAACGTGACAAGATCTTAAGTCAGTTCTCTATCACTAAAGATACGCACATCTTAAATGAAGTTCATATACTAATGAAATGGACACCTCCCTAAAACGGCTTTCGTGAGCCATGCTGAATACATCAGCAAAAAGATGAAGAGGTGTCCAATGGAACAAGTTATCGGAATTGATCTGGCAAAGCGAGTGTTTCAAGTACATATTGCGTCCCCGCTTGGCAAAATGATTAGAAATACGGTGCTCTCACGCGAGAAACTGACGGCTTTCATTGCGCAGCAGCCTCCTTCAAAAATCGTGATGGAGGCGTGTGGCAGCGCAAATTACTGGAGTCGCCAATTTAAACGCTTTGGTCACGAAGTGAAGCAAATTAGTCCCCAGTATGTTGTCCCCTTCAGAATGGGCAGCAAGAACGATAAAAATGATGCGATGGCTATTGTGGAAGCAGACAGTCGTCCGGGAATGCGTTATGTCCCGGAAAAAACGCAGGAACAACAGGATATTCAGTGTTTGCACCGGGTCCGCCAGCGGCTCATGAAAAACAGAACGGCGCTGATCAATCAAATCCGCGGACTGGGCTTAGAATATGGCATTGCCATCCCCGAAAGCGCCCACAAGGTTGAGCAATGTTTGCCTGACCATCTGGAAAATGCCGAAAATGACCTGACCTCAATGAGCCGCGAGCTGTTTCAGGAACTGTTGCTTGAACTTAAAGAACAGCAGCAGCGTCTGAAGGAACTGGATAAACGCCTCAACCATCTGAATGCGCAACAGGAAGACATCGGGCGGTTACTGGCACTGCCGGGTATCGGTCCGCTGGGCGCATCGGCGCTGATGATAGCCTTGGGCGACAGTAAGGACTTCAGAAATGGCCGCCATTTTGCCAGCTATCTGGGGCTGCTACCAAGAGAACATAGCAGTGGTGGCAAAATCAGGTTATTGGGTATTACAAAACGTGGGGATAGCGATTTGCGGGGGATCCTGATCCACGGTGCCCGCTCAGTGGTTTATCGGGTGCAAAAACTCCCCGACGAACGATGTAATGGATTGCAACGTTGGTTAAAAGGCGTGATAGCCCGCAGCGGACTTAATAAGGCGGCTGTCGCACTGGCAAACAAAAATGCCCGAATCGCGTGGGTTCTGATCAACCAACAATCGAATTATGAAGCACGATGAGTCTCGTTTCATGTAGCAAAAGTCCATAAGTTGATGTACTGACAGGTAGTACCGACTCTCTGTGAACCTGGTAAGATCCTTAGCCTAATGGGCCGTTGTACTAATGAGGGCAGAGAGTGCGGATTTTCATCAGGGCTCATTGAAGCCGAATATATGTTTG
>NZ_JAQRFJ010000024.1:0-47189 GCF_028599065.1 Xenorhabdus sp. PR6a
GCAACCATTATGTTTATGTTGACCTAAATCAACCTAAAGTTTGGATAACTGAACAACTAAATCGCATAGGGTGTCGGATAATTATTAATAGCTTAGATGAGAATACTGAACACCTCCCGAATGGTATTGCTATTCTCACTTTTGAGCCAAATTATCATACTAACTCTTTTCGTTTAAAAAAGATTTCTGCAATCCAGCCTGCTTACATTAATTTCTCTTCCGGCAGTTCTGGGATTCCCAAGGCTATTGTATGCACTCATGCTGGAGTCACCCGTTTATGCCGAAAACAGAATTTTCTCAATTTTGAAAAACGCCTAAACTTTCTATTGCACTCACCACTTTCTTTCGATGCATCAACACTGGAAATCTGGGGGGCATTACTCAATGGTGGATGTTGCATAATTAATCATGAAAAATTACTAACACCGTCAATCTTACAGCAGGAAATCCGCCATCACAATGTCAATACATTATGGCTAACTGTGTCATTGTTCAATGCGTTAGTTGATGCCGATATATATTGTTTGAATGGCTTGCATACCGTTCTTACTGGTGGAGATATTTTATCTGTCCCCCATTTACGCAAGGCCTTCTGTGCTCATCCAGAAATCAATTTTATTAATGGCTATGGACCAACGGAAAATACAACTTTTACTTGTTGTCATAAAATTCGCCCGCAAGATCTCAAGCGCAACGATATTCCCATTGGACAGGCTATTAATGGTACTCAAGTTTTTCTTTGTGGCTCTGATGGTCATCCTCTCACACAGCAGTCCTCTTTATCTGGAGAGATCTATACGATTGGTGATGGAGTAGCGCTTGGATATCTCGGTGATCCTCAGCGTAGTGCACAATCCTTTGTAACTCTTCATTGGAAGGGAAAATCATACCGTGCTTACCGAACAGGCGACCTGGCTCGTTATGATAATGAAGGTAATCTGCGTTTTATCGGGCGAGTGGATAATCAAGTGAAGCTAAACGGTTACCGCCTCAATTTAAATGGAATAGAGGCCAAACTCCGCAATGTTTCGGGTGTGAGTGATTGTGCTTTGTTTATCTTAGAGCACCAGGGTAATAAACGTCTGATTGCAGCGCTACAAGCGGACAATGAGTGTCATGCGCGTCAGGCTGCGCTGGGTTTTCCTTCCTGGGAACGGCCTTCTGCTTGGTTTTGCATTAATCCGTTTCCTCTGAACCGTCACGGCAAGGTTGATCGTCGTTCTTTGCAATCACTATGGATTGAACAGCAAGCACAACAATCCAGCGTTTTGATGAACGAACAGGAAACTGCCTGTGCCGAATGGTGGTCATTATTATTGGGTTGTCCAGTTACCTCACCGGAACAACACTTTTTTGAATCGGGTGGCAATTCTCTTCATGCAATACAGCTATTAGCTACTTGCCAGAATCATCATCCTTCTAACCCGATAACACTTCATGATATTTATCGGCACGCAACTGTAAGTGAATTTGCTGGTTTATTACAACAACGAGGTATTGATGCTATGCAAATTCGTTGTCCAATCCCTGACACGGTTCTTATCCTATGAATAACCTACTGTCACATTTATCTAAGCGGCAAATCTATTATTGTCCATTTGGTAACCAGCTTCTCATTTACGGACGATGGCAGACTCTTTCAGATGATGAACGTACGGCTTTATGCCTTGAAAAGTCCAAAATCACTCCATCAGCGAAAGAGATTTGTATTCTACCGCTACCTTTTTGGTTAAATACAATGGTAATCAGTGAGGTGATTAGTGAAAATAACGCACAGTTCGGGCTATTTTTCCTCGCCCCTACAGAAATCCTCCCTGAACGATCACAATTACACGATTTACTGCATGGCCTGTATAAGGCATTTCCACTTTTGGACAGCCAGGTCGTTTGGGGTGATACAGGGTTAGAACTGCACATTTTTACTACCCCGAAAGTCTATGAACCAGACTACTCAGATATCACCGTTTATAGTGACCCCACAGCTTTTATTCGTCATCAATTGCAGCATGAACACTCCGTATTTCAGCGTGGTATGTTACGTATTATTTGTGCTCGCTGTGGGAATAATATGCGCTGGGGGATCTGGCTACATCACTTGATCGCCGATGCCGATTTTGTTCAACTTTTACTTTCTCGAGTTAATGCCTGGTTAGAAACAGGGCTCTGGCCGGAACCCGATCTGCATTTTATACAACAGTTTTGGGTTCTGAACCACGCTATGACCTCACAACATTCTTATTTGAGCCAATATTGGCGCTCCCAAAAAAACATTTTTCGTGCGCTATCCTCGCAGCAACAACGGGAAATTCAACCGGAAAGCTCTCCTTTGACATTTACTCTGCCTAATTCATCTAGATTTTTTACCCATATAGCTTTGGCGTTAGCTCATGCTCTAGACACACTGGGTTTTTCTGGCCCTTATCTTGCCGTCACACCTGTCACACTGCGCCCCAAAATGGGGCAAAATATTAGTAGTGGTTGCTATATTAATTTAATTCCAGTGTTACTAGATGCCAATCTCGATGTGAATACCTTTGATGCGCAACGTTTATCATGGCTTGAACATGCTCTTTTGCCTCAAGAAGGGATTGCCGAACAGTGCGGTGTGGATTACAAACAAGCCCTCGTGATGATAAATCTGATCGATATTCCTCTTGATACCTTCGGTTTTCAACATCATCCCGAATTCCGTAGTCGAAAACCCATTACTCTAACGCTTATTCGTAACCAGGTAGAATACTGGCAAGGTAATCTAGTCACTCTCTGGGGAAAAACTTTTGGGCAAGCATTGCTTGTCGCATTTATGGAAGCACTTACTTTATGATCCTGTTACTTCCCGACTTTGTTGGTCATCCCTGCTGCTTCCAAACTTTGTTGGCCAAGTTGCCACATGACAGACAAATTGTAAATTATCACCAATTACCGTTAGTCGATAACCTGCCTGCATTAGCGGCACACATTGCTATTGCTATAAAATCAACACCAGAATGGATTATCGGTTATTCTTTCGGTGGCATACTGGGTTATGAATTGAGTCATCATTTTGCCTGTGTTCCTCGGCTCATCATGATTGACAGTCACCTGCCCTGGCCTGAGCTACAAAAGACTTCCGCTCTTCGACAATACCAACATTGGCTAACACCAGACATTCGTGATTGGGTCATGGTTATGCAAGAACTTAACGAAATTGATCAGAGAGTTATCCTAAACAATATTCGACTATTTAGTTACTGGCAGCCAAAAAAAATATTGAAACGGGCTTGGTGGATACGGTGCCCCAAAAGTGATAGCACAGCCAAAATCGATTGGCGTTGCTTGATCCAAGATATTAATTACTTTGATACATCTTCAGATCATCACAATGTAATGAAAGATAGCAATGTTATTTCTTACCTTATTCAGTTGATTCATGAGATTATCTTACCATGAAATGTTTTCAGCAGATTATAACAGAGGATTTTCAGCAACAAGCATTGAACTGGGTGCTTACCCATGCCGAATACCCACCTGCTGGACTAGAGCCAGAATTCGATATTGATGACGATGAACAACGTTACGCAAAAAAAATACGTAACCTATACCAATACGACCCACAATTCTGGCAAACGTGGTTCAGGGATTCTGGGTTAAACCAGTTAATCAACCAGCATTTGTCCCGCCCATATTTACTACGCCATGCTGCTTTTATCAAACGTCATGCAGATGAATCTTTTATTCCGTTACACCAAGATATTGCCTTGTGGGAAAAACCTTATGAAAGTGCCATAACATTTTGGGTGGCACTTACCTCATCATGTAATGAGAATGGCGGTATGTTCTACAGTCCTAATACCAGCGTGATTTACCCACATGAATTCAATTTGCAATATCCCATGTTCAAGTGCATTGATCTCGAAAAAAACCACATTTCCCCCAGAAGCCTTGTCGATGCACCACTCAATGCTGGTGACATATTAGTCTGGCCGGCAAAGACACCCCATGGTAGCTATATGAATACCAGTGGACAGCTACGTATTGGAATGCCAGTGGTATTGGTTGATGAAGATGAATATAAAAAAATAATGAGAGGTTTTTATGAAAGTATGGGTAATCAATAACTTAAAAAGTATTTTTCCTGACGAAGAAATAGTTGATAAAAATATAGATAGCTATCTACTACAACTATGTTCGCATTCTCTGAAAATGGTCACATTTCTGGCGCGTTTTGCCCGCCAGTTCGGCTATGCTCCGAAAATTATGGATTTTATCACTGCACCGAACTTTGACACCTTATCTAAAAGCAAGGATGCAACCTCATGATTCAGATCATTGATTGTACTCTACGGGAAGGTATGCAGGCCCGACAATGCTGTTTTACTATTGAACAATCGGCTCTCCTGGCACAAGAAATTGCCACTCTGGGAGTTAACATGATCGAATGTGGCCATCCATTGATATCTCCAGAAGAGGTAGAGCGTGTGCGCAGTGTTGTCGCCGTCTCTCCAGTGCCAGTACTCTCTCATGCCAGAGCCCGGTTAGAGGATATTGACGCTGTTTTACTCACTGGCGCGCCCTGGGTTGGTCTATTTGCTTCTATTAACACAATTTCTATGACGACAAAATTCAAGGGAATGAGCCGTGAATCATTACTGACCATGTTTGGTAATGCCATTCGCTATGCTCGACAGCATGGGCTACAAGTTAGAGCTACCATTGAAGATGCTGGGCGTACTGCGGTCTCTGATTTGGTTAGTATGATATCCGTTGCTCGCGAAGCAGGAGCCAATCGTGTTTGTTTTGCCGACAGTATCGGTATCCTGCTACCCGATGAAACTTACAATGTATTATCTTTATTGCGCCAAGAATTCCATGATGTGGAGTTTGAATATCATGTTCACAATGATCGTGGCCTTGCTTTAGCTAATACGCTTAGTGCTATTCAAGCCGGAGTCAAATGGCATTCCACCAGTTGTAACGGTATCGGCGAACGAGCTGGAATCACGGACACGTTTCAACTTCTGACCTTGCTTGTTACACGATTTGACCAAACCCGCTTTACTATCTCCAAAATTCTCACGGTTTCCGAGCTGGTAGAAGCCTATAGCCGTATCCCGCTTTCTCCTATGCAACCTGTTGTCGGAAAAAATGCTTTTGTTCACGTCGCCCGTCTACACCAACTTGCTATGCAGCAAAACAGTGCTGCCTACAGTATCTTCGACCCAGAACAACTAAACGGCCAGATTTCCCTCGAACGTTTCACTCCGTTGCAACATCAGGAATTATTCCTTAAACCGTTTGAAAAATCCGCCACCGAATTAAAGTATCACCGCCATGGCCCGGGTAAGCGCTTTGTCATGTTAGATAATCGTCTGATAGATGGTTCCCCGTTCTATTTTATTGCCCGTCAATTTTCTATGACTAACACAGACGAAACCACAGAAATCGGACATGTGGATAATCATATACATAACTGTGATTCAGTCTTTTTGTTTCTCGGTGACGGAAAAGATTATGCTGGACTCGAAGTCGAGGTAAATATCGGTGGAACCATACGTCGTCTAAGCAGCCCGTCCAGTGTCTTTATTCCTGCTGGGGTCAACCACTCTTACCGTTTCATCCGAGGTTGTGGCACTTATATCAATTTTGTTAACAAAGGTTGTTACCACGATAGCCTGCTGGAGATTATGTAATGAAACAATTTAATAAAAACGCTCAGGCTTATGACATCGTAAGAAAAAAAATCACCTACCCGAACACACTGTATTCATCCCTTTCATCCCGCGCGCCCACCAAAGAAGCGGCGTTAGACATCGGGTGTGGTAACGGTATTTCTACTGTTCGCCTGCAAGAGTTATTTGATCATGTGGAAGGTTGTGATATCGGTGACTCTTTGATCGATAAGGCACGACAAAATTACCCTGATATCCTGTTTAACGTATCTCCAGCAGAAACCTTTTCACCATCGCATTCCTTTGATCTTATTACCAGTGCCACCTCTTTTTATTGGATGGATCGCGAAACAATATTCATGAACCTACGGGAATGGCTCAAACCTGGAGGACTCTTTTGTGCATACAAATATGATTTTCCGGTGGTATATGGTCCACTCCGCAATTATATCGAATTAGAATTGGTTACTCACTGGTCACGCTATCGCGATCCACGCCTGATCCGATATGACAATACACTAGAACTGATGTGTAACTACCCACATCTGCGAGATACTCGTAGAGAACTGTTCGCTAATATCATTTCCCTCACTCCAGAAGAAGTGGCGTTATTTTTCTTATCTACAAGTTATGTAACCCGATATATCGAAGAAGAAGGTGGTGAGATGTACGCTCATCAATTTATGGAAATGGTAACAAGCATCGATAAATCTTCTTCGGTTTCTGTCAACTTCGATATTCATGCATTTACCGCAGTCAAACGCTAAGGAAAACCAAATGGTACACTTACCAGCTACACTGGATGCCACCCTACGTTTGAACGCTAAATCTTTTCCACTACGTATAGTATTGACCGATGCCCAAAATATACAATCAGTAAAGAATTATAATTGGGGAGAAACCAATGCAATTGTCGATACGCTAGCCTGGCAATTTACTTCTCTCCCCGGTAGTGGTATCGGCGTTTTACTCGACAACAGCTACCACTGTTTATGTTTAATTTACGGTGTCGTACGTGCTGGAAAAGACCTGATTCTGATCGATCCAGAATGGGGAGTAGCAGCCAAGCGTGCAATTATTAAAGAAATGTCTCTACAAACGTTGCTTTCCACTGAACCTATCAATGATCAATTTGCTACATTGCAATTTTTTCCCGACTTCTCCTCCCATTTTATTTCCCCGTTTAGCAAAACAGCAGCTACCACTAGCAGGATGATAGTCTTTACCTCTGGAACCACCGGAAAACCCAAAGGTATCATTCTCAGCCAGAAGGCTATGGTCAATGCCTACAGCATTGGTCGGCGCTGCCTGGGTATCGGAAAACATACCCGTGTTGGTTGTTTTTACCGAGTCAGCGGGTTAGGGATTCTGGGAATTAACTTCCTGTTTCCACTATTATATGGTGGCAGTGTGGTTTTATTACCCCGTCACTGTTGGACTGATAACGAGCACTTTTGGCACTATATTGAGTATTTTTCCATCACCTTCCTTTACCTCGTCCCTCCAATTGTTAATTTTATGGTAAAGGAAGGAATTCCCCCAGCTAACCGTCTACCACTTGAACAACTGCTATGCGTCTCAGGATCTGCTCGTTTGGACGTAGGACTTCAGGCTGAATTTCAATGTCGTTTTGCTCCTCTAGCCAATATTTATGGTCTCAGTGAATGTGGGTTTGCCTTTTTATTCGGGCGCCGTCATGGTGAAGACTTTGATAATTCTGTAGGACCTGCTGTTGGATTGTCATTGCGTCTCATCGATGAGCAAGGGCAGGAAATCCACACGCCAAACGTGCCCGGACGATTATGGGTACGTACCCCCAGTTTATTTTCCGGTTACGTCAATCAGCCAGCATTAACCTCACAGGTAGTACGTGATGGTTGGCTGGACACACAAGATATTGCTTTTTTTGATAAACAAAAAGGATTTTATGTGGTAGGTCGGGTAGATGGTACTGTCAATAAAGGTGGTAATCTGTTCCACCTCAGCGAATGTGAACAATTACTTAATACCCGAGATGACGTGGCCGATGTTTGTTGTCTAAAAGTACCATGTGAGCTATATGGAGAAGATTATATTGCAGTTATTCAGGGAGCTCCTTTTAAAACAACCGAGCTGATAAATTGGCTGAATCTCCATCTGGGTGTTCAACGGGCACCACGCACAGTGATTTGCCTTGAAGAGAAATTGCCGCTTAACGGTGCAGGTAAACATGATCGGTACGCCATTATGAACTTGATATCTCAGAGGGTTACATAATGTGTGGTATTCTAGGGTATATCGGAGAAGGATTTGAGTTAATACGCTTCCGACAAGCGCTAAAACAACTACATCACCGGGGTCCTTTTGGAGAAGGGATAGTCACCTTACCTAAAGGTGCTATGGGGATGACACGGCTACCTATGTCCAGTGCGGAGCCAGTGATTCTGCCTGTCAAAGTTGGGGAGAAACATGTTGCATATAATGGTGAAGTGTATGCTCCCGGCCAAGAGATAAACGGAGAAATATGCCTATTACTGGATGGAATAGCACAGGGTTCCTTACCAGACGGCATGTATACCCTGGCAGCATGGCATCCCCAGACATCCTCTTTGACGCTGTTGCGCGATATATATGGCATCAAACCGCTATACTACTGCTATCAGGAAACTCAGGGGAGACTCTGCTTTTCTTCAGAACTGATGCCGCTCTTAACCATGCTTGGGCGACGATCACCCGACACTGAAGCTATTGCTCAGGTGATAGCGGCCGGAGTAACTTTGGATGGTCAAACCTTATTTTCGGGCATACGACTGGCAGGTCCAGGAGAACAATTAACATTTACTCTGGATGGCGAGCGAGCTCATCTTGTCCAGCGTTACCAATTCAAAACCTCTATTCAACCTGCAACAGAGTCTCTTGAAGAAACTTTGTCACAAGCGATTAACCAATGCAAAACAACATTTCGTCCCTCAGCACTATTACTGAGCGGTGGTGTAGATTCAAATCTGCTCAATACTTGGCTTGATGTTGATTTCCCTAAATTTACGCTAGAACTAGAGTACGCTAGAGAGGAAATACATTCTCAGACAAATTTGCACCGTGTTTCTCTTACACAGCCTACATTCATGTCAGTGCTGCGCCAGGCAGTAAAAAATTTTGGTGGAGCAACTCGGATGTCCAGTTTGTTAATGTATCAACAATTAGCTGATGCTATCGGTGACGCCGGTTATCACTGTGTTTTACTGGGTGAAGGCGCTGATGAGCTATTTTGGGGATATCCACGTCACCTCACGTTATGGCAACATCCGCTCACATTTACTCCCCGGACCTTCGCCCAGACTTGGTTTGGCGATTATCACGGCAACGCAGCACTATTTTCTACTTCTGTCGCGGCTAAATTATGCGATCAAATAGACACATTATCAGCCACTATATTACGAAATGGGCACGAAGAGGCTATTGCTCACTTTGACTTACACTATTCGTTAGAACCCCTGTTACGTCGAGCAGACCACTTGTTTATGTCCAGAACTATTGAAGCAAGGACACCTTATCTACATGCTGGTTTAGGTCATCTTGCTCGCCGTTCAGCCCGTATTGTGGACGGCATTGCTAAATTCCCTCTGTGCAATTTGTTGCAACAACGTTTTCCTGACTGGCAGTGGCAACCCAAACAGCATTTTCGTCTGCCTTTCGCCCATTGGCCGCTGGCCGTAAATGAAATGCGCAGTCATTTACATCAAACCTGTAGCTCCCTACATAATCTAGGGCTAGTTAACCTAAATTCAGTTCACATTGACGCAATGGATAGTTCCCAATTGTTTACTCTGACCACACTGTCACTGTGGCAACAAGAATATGAGGGATATCTATGAGTTTCAAGTCATATACTCGCCCACCTGCTTGGCAGGGAAATGCTGTCTTTGAACGTTCAGCCCGTTTCAGTCAACCATTGGAAAATCTCTTTCAAGATATAGCAAATGGATACCTGCCCTCAGAGAGGGACAGCTCCCTGCGGCGTGAGATACATAAGGAATTGGAACTGAAAAGTGGTGTACTGTTTCATGAGTCCAGCACATTGAATCGACTGGATGCAAACGCTTTTCATTCTGTATTCAATGTCTTTTGTCTATGGCTGGGATTCCCCGTCCCAATCAATCAACAAGGGCATTATTTAAAAGAGGTTTGTGATCATGGCGTCCGTGATAGTCTAAATACACCGCAGCGAGGACACCTGACAAATCAAGCACTAGCTTTCCATTCTGATCGGGCAGATATTACTGTGCTGGGGTGCTGGTCTCCCGCCGCTAAGGGTGGAGCTTTTCGCATACGCTCCTCCGCCGATGTTATCAAGCAAGTAGAGCAACTTCGCCCAGCATGGTTTCCCTATTTAAACACCCCTATTGCACACGATTTGCGTGATGAAGGTGAACAACCCTGGATACTTGTGCCTTTACTAAGTGAAACTGAAAATTTGTTTATTTTACGATATATTCGTAAGTTCAGTGATTCAGTATCACGACATGGCATAACACAACCGCAAGCTGTACATCAGATGTTGACCGAAATCGATTCTATTATCGAGCAACCAGATCACTACGCACAATTAGATTTCAAAAAAGGCATGTTAGTGGCGGTGAATAACCACATTACTCTCCATGCTCGTACCTGTTTTGAGAACAACGCACAATTTCAACGTTGTCTACTGCGTTGTTGGCTAAGTAGTGAGTTTACCCGTCCTTTACCTAAAAGTTTTCAGCCACTATTTCATAATGTGGCAGCAGGAACCCCTCGTGGTGGAATATGGTCGAAAAAGGGTATGGAGGAATAATGAGCGGTGACATTTTTACACTCTCACGTTTTCGCGCCTTGCCAACCGACATTCATGTCATGCTGGCAGGTACTCTACTAACGCGAGGGAGCTATTTTATGGTGTGGCCATTCTTAGCGATTTTGCTATATCGCCAATTTCATTTTTCTGCCACCACTATCGGTTCGTTGCTTTCTATAGCAACGATTTGTGGTGCACTTAGCAGCGTATATACTGGTTGGTTATCCGACCGTTTCGGACGTGAGCGACTTATCCTTTGTGGCACTACATTAAGTGCGCTGTCTTTCTATCTGCTAAGCTACAGTAATCACTTTGTACTGTACGGTATTAGTATTGCTGGTGTTAGTATCGGCCGTAATCTTCTTGAGTCTAATTGTAAGGCATTGATAGGTGATCGCATCAGAGACAAAGCCTCACGCGAGCTAGCACTATATTGTCGATATTACGCTATCAACGTAGGGGCGGCGGCAGGTCCTTTATTTGGTGTAACGCTTGGAATCGCCTCGCGTAGCCCCATTTTTTTGCTAACGGCCATTATCTATTTCGTTTATGGATTTCTACTCTGGTCTTTGCTGCGACAATCCCCCCCTCAGCCCTCATCACTAAACAAAGTAATATCCAACCCTCCTGCCTTTTTAGTAACTTGCAATCATATGATTAAGCATCGGTTATTTTCTTTACTCCTGATCAGCAACATGTTGGCAGCCCTAGTTTACGCCAGTTTTGATTCAACCTTAGTGCAATATCTTACACGTAGCAACATACCAGACGTTGTATCTCTGATTGCTAAGTTGGTTACAATAAATGCCCTTACAATTATTATTGCCCAATTTCCTCTTTTACGCGTATTGCAGCAACATTCAACTGGAACCAGATTAAGAATCGGTTTGTTGCTGATGTTGATCGCACAATTATTGTTTGCATTTTCCCCTGCCATTCTGTTTTCTATGTTAGCACTGGCAACTATCATTTTGAGCTTGGGTGAATTAATTGTATTTCCTACATTTAGCGTAGAAGTTGACCAAATAACACCAAGCACATTGCGCGGTAGTTATTTTGGAGCAACCAATCTTTACTCACTGGGAAACGCGTTGGCTCCATTATATGGCGGACTAATGCTAGATTATATCGGTCACCGTATATTGTTTCTTAGTCTGGCTGGACTATGCCTGCTTATACTCTTCCTACAAAAATTGCGCAAACTCACATAAGTAACCAGTGCAGGAGATAACTAATCCATGAATATTCGTATCATAATCTCTGGTCTTTTCCTACGACGGAGTGCTTGGTCAGTAAATATTAAAGGCTTGAACATCGACGATCTCAGAGATCAACCTGAGTGTGGTTTAAATGACTGGCTGTATTTAGCTGAAAAACAACTTAGTGGGTATAATGCACCAATTGACATTGTTGGTCATAGTTTTGGTGGTTATTTAGCTCAGTGTCTTGCAGCAAAATTAGGAAATAAAGTTCGCCATCTGTGGTTGCTAAGCGCGCTAACTAGTAAAGGAGGCAGTGCCTTGGAAAGCTATCAAGACAGTATGCAACACCTACTATTTGACATATGTAAGCTGGATATGAGTAGTGGAAAAATCATCTTGCATCAACCACAAAACTTCATTCACTTGTTAGGCCAACCGACTGAGCTAGCGTTATCTGAACCTGTGCAGTTGATGATAGATCTACCGCCGCCAGAAATAACCCAGCTAAGTTGTCCTATCAGCTACATTATTACAGAGTGCGATCGATTGACACCGCCACAGCAACAATACCGATTCGCACGAATACTCAATGCACGGGAGATTACATACCCCGGAGGGCATGTTACTCTTTTGAAAGATGCTTTATGGCTCAACAATCAATTTTTACGACTATAGATTCACAAAATTAGTTAACTCCAACCCTTACATGATGGTCTTCCCCATGTATTGCAAAAATATCGACAGCACTCCTCAGCGCAATAGTAAAGTAGCCATGGTGTTCATTTAACGTCTATTTATTTGTAAGCGGCTCATTTAGACCGTGTCCGATATTTCATAGCGATAGTGTCCATGATAAATGATGGACATTATTTTCCCCGAATCAGGGGAATACCGATAGACGGTCTAAATGAGCCGCTTACGATTATAGAGGGAAGCAGTGATTTAAAATATCAAGGAAAAAATATTGCACTGGATGGAATGCAAACCGCCTGTGGTGCAAAACTGATTGCCAGCCAGAAAGGTTTTCTTGTCATGGAATGATAAGTATTTTCTCCTGTTTAGCGTTCGACTGACGCGCTGCGCTTGTCTTCTCCGTGTTACCGGGCTAATACATTAACCCAGTAACACGGAGATCTGAAAAATCACCTGCCAGAAAAGAAATTAACGCCTCACGCTTCCTCACTTTTTAATCCCCGTTGTTCTGGTTAATAAGGGTGAGTTCCTGCCCGTTCCGGGTAATCAGTCACCCTCCACACGGTTTAAAGTGAAAGACAGTTACTCATTAGCTATGTTATGATTTTTATTTAACCAAAATAACCTTATTTAAAATATGAGATCTCGCCCTGCCTGACATTGAAAGCGAAAATTCTCATTTTACTATTTTCCCTTTGACATCATTTTCTGCATCACCATCTGCCCGAACATGCCGGCGGACTGCCTGACCTGCCCCACGCCCTGGCTCATCATACCGGCCATATCCCCCATCCGCACCCCGGCCCACGCCAGTGCCCCCAGCCAGACCATCGGCAGGACAATAAACAGTGTGCCCATCACCAGCCCCATGATTAAGTCATCGGAGGTGTTCTGCAATCCGGCCAGATTAAACAGACTGTGGGTCTCTGAAGCGTACAGGGCTTCCAGCAAAAAACTGTCCAGCCAGCGGGCGGTTTCCCACCAGAAGGTGAGGAAGTTCAGTGCAAAAATCACAAACGTCAGGGTAAAAACGGTCTTAAATTCATAGGCGGCAAATAACAAAATCAGCGGCAGCAGAATATACAATGCCATTAAGATCACCGCCTGCATCATTGGCAGTGCCTGGCGCACGGCATCAAACATCGGATATGCCAGTAAGCCCCCCAACATCGCGCCGGCACTTGCACCGACCCGATTGGACCGATCCCACAGGGTAAAATCGGCATTGCCGCCATAGCCGCCATACACGTAGCCGTCCTGCGACACCGCCAGATTAACCGGGCTGACCAGACGGCGGATCACCGCTTCTTGATATTCACGGCTGTCTTTTCCCATCATTTTCAGGGCCGCCGACAAGCGCAGCCATAATCCCGGCTCGGCCTGCGCCAGCACCCTGGCTTCCAGCCCGCTTTTGGAGGCTGACCACCACGCTTTACAGGTCGGATAACCGCCCTGCCCGGTATTGGGCCGGCCGCTGTCCCGGCTCTCAATCCACGGAAACTGGGTTTTGGGCGTGCGCGATTGCAGGGTGTTATAGTCACTGGCTAAAAACGTGCGGCTGCCCAGCCAGTCGATATCGTGCAGTGTGGCCGGATCAGTGGTTTGCCCCTGATCCCGTTGTTGCCACTGATACAGTGCTAAGGCATAACAGTCATTAGTAAAATCCTGTAACTCAGCGGCCAGTGCAGTGTTGGCAATACGGGTATGCTGCACATCAAAGCGCAGTTGCCGCAAATCGGGCCGGCAGGGAATGGTGGCAACGGCCGCTTGTGTCAGGCCTTTTGACAAGCGGTGCACCATGGCCCACCAGAGCGGTACGGCAGCGGTCTGATGATTCAGGCTGGACATCACCGGTGCATAACTGCTGTCGCCGGGGGTTTTCGGTGTCCAGGTGCCGCAGCTTTTGGCGCGCGACGGGTCATACTGGAGGGTGCTGAGGCTGACATTCACCAGCGGCACACCGCAGATCATCATGACGAAAAAGGCGCTGTACAGGGTGTTTTCAATACGGGCCAGCGACTGTAATCCGCCATTGCCCGCCTCTTCGCCGCCTTCCCTGACTTTCAGCCAGACAGCTATCACCTTTATCACCAAAGGGAGCGTAAACAACCCCGTGGCAATCAGGATCTGCCACAGGCCATTGTTGACGATCCAACCGAGTAAAGTCAGAAAATATTCCAGATAACTGTTTGTGGTCATGGCGTTCCCTCAATAATAGCCTGACAGGGCATATTCACACAGCAGGATAAACAGCAGACTGACCGCCATCATACGCAGCAACACCGCACGGTATTCCGGCTTGGTTTTGGTAACCTGCCAGATTTTCCAGCCGCCCCAGCCCAGCACCAGATACAGGCCCAGCCGCCAGACCAGCCAGAACGGTTTGGTTTTTGCAATCCAATGATAAAGGTCAGTGAGTTTTTCGGCATGATTGAATCCTGACCCGCCCATCACCAACGTGATAATGGTGACCGCAGTGATAATCAGGGCTGTCATGAACCCTTTTTTCACTAACCGAATCCCCTGCGCTTTTGCTGTTTCTGCCATCAGCGACCTGACCGACTGTGATTGTTGGGTATTTCCAGCCGGTAAAAACGCGCATCGCTACTGTCCGGCACCTGTTTTTGTGGGTGAGCCTGAATGCGATCATTTTCCCGCTCAATAATGGTCAGAATGGAATTGCGGGCCAGTTCCCGTTTCAGTTGCATTTCATTTTTCAGCGCGATGATTTCCCGATCCAGCGCCGCCACCCGCCGCTCGCCTTCACTCAGCGCTTCCGGCTGAGCAGCGGCATTCGGCTCTGACATACCAGTGATAAGCATCCGCCGCATCAGCAACGCCGTTTCAGTCGTCTCCGCCATGGCCAGCTCACCCGCTAAACGTGCCGTCAGCGCGGCACGATCCGGATCACGCTGCAACGCCTGAATCACCCCTTTGGTCACCGCCAGACTGCCGGTTTTCAGTTTGGCCAGATTCGCTGCCGTCGGTTTTTCCGTGCCATTAACCAGTTTTACCAGTTGCTCAATATTGACCTGGGTGTGTGCTTCCAGCATCGGGGCAAAACCCGTGCCGGCCACCGTGGCACCCGGTTGTTGGTTTTCTCCGCCACTGGTGCATTCCGCGGCATTGGCACAGGTGCGGATCGCCCGGTCGCCCAGCACTTTCACCACGGCATCGGCCGCTTCGCGCGCATTCTGGAATTTGCGGCAGGCACCGCCATCACAGTGTTGCGGGCGAACAGCAGACTGGCTCAGCACGGGTTGGTTGTTCATCATATTAAATCCCGCGCTGGCCAAATCGCGGGTCGGGCGGATAGCATTCTGTCCCCTGCCGCCCTGCTTTTTGCCGCCAATCCACGGATGCCCGCCCGTACCGGTGGCTTTGCTGCCGGCATTATTGATCCTCACTGCATCACCATCCCCGCTGTTAACCAGCGTCTTGTATTCCTGCATCGCGGCAGACTGCGTCCATTTGGTGTTTTGCGCAAAATCCATCATCCGTCTGGCCATGTTCTGACAATTGAACTGAGCCTTGTCGAACGCCACATTGGCCTGCAAAACGCCATTGGTCAGCATGTCATACAGACCGGGATTGGCACGCTGGATAACCATCGCGGGCAGACTGGCCACCGCGCCGGTGGCGCCCTGGATCACCTCACTCATCAGGTTCTTCAGCCCCTCGGTAATGCCGTTCAGCTGATTACCGACCGTGGTTTTTAAATCGAAGTTGCCGCACATCAAATCCGAACTCCAGCCGATTTCCAGTCCGCCCAGTTTGGCCGGGGAACGGCGGGTTGCCGGTTGTGAGATCACCGAACCGCCACCGAGGGTATAAAACAGCGTATCGGAGACGGCACCGCTGACATCCGCCCCATAACCCAGCGCACTGTGATTTACCTGCGGTAATGAAAGGGATACTGTATTGCCTTGTGCAGAAGCCGTTGCCAGCCCGCTTAGTATCAACAACAAAACGCTTATTCTGGTCATGATTCACCCTTATTCAGATAGCCGTACTGCCAAGAAAACGCTGTCCCCGGCGCTGACAACAACTGTAGGGTTGCCACAGGGCATACGCCTGATTGCCCTTGCTGGCAGCCGGGTGTTCCCCATCAGGAAATACGGCACAGGATTGACTTAACTGCGGCGATAACCGCTGCCATTGATGGTTTTTCGTGCCGGTATTTTCTTTCACGACTTCAGGCGGCCAATAACCGTCAGTACGCTGACCTTTCAGAACCTGATAAACATGGGGCTGCCCAATGCGGGTGATGATATCCGCCACCCGCTGTGCCACCACCGCCGCGGCTTTATCTTCATCGGCCTGATTCACAAAGCCAGAGCGGGGGTAAATATTGCCCCACATATTGCCGGCCATTGTACTTCCCAGCTCCCGCTGACCGGGGATAAGCGCTTCGGGGTAGAATGATTCCGGCAAACCGGTACGCCATGCCACGGTGTCCAGTGTGCTGAGAAAATAGGGCATCAGGGGCGTGGCGGCACTGCGGCAGGAATAGCCGGGAATTTGTCCGCCAATCAGGGTGGTAGCGGGATGCCCGATGGCATCGGCGTATTTGAAACGCAGGCTGGTACGGCGTTGCCCTGCAATCTGTCGGTTATGGTTACCACCACCGGCAGTCAGATGCGATAACGTACCGGTGACGGCATTTTCCACGCCACCGGATAAGGCGCTGAGCTTTGCCATTTCTGACCACGGATTACCACCGGGCGCATGATAGGTGGAGACCACCGCCTGCGGCAGGAAATGGGTCACTTTGACCGAGGTTTTCACCGTACAGCCGTGCCAGGAACAAAACAGCCAGTAACAAATGCCACTGACCCGCCACTGGATGCAGGCGGGTGAGATACTGCTGGCCACGATTTGGGCAGTGTTAATGGCGGCCTGGGTAACCGGCGCAAATGCCGCTATCAAGATGATGACAATCGGCAAAGCAAGACGGGGCGTATTCATGGCCGGTTTTGCTCCCTGAGTGCACTCGCTTTGGCCACATCCGCCGTGCCATACACCACTTCGCGGTCATCAAACACCACGGCCGGATATTTGCGCACCCCTAATTGCCAGGCATAAACGACATCACGATAGCCCTGGATTAATTGCTGTTCCTGCTCTCGCCATTGGGGTGATTGCAGAATAGCCTGTGCCTGCACGGCAGCTTGTCGGGGGTCTGCGGGCAGCTGACCAAAGCGCTGCTGATAAAGTTGTTCCGGGGCATCCAGCCAGATAACTTTACTGTCAGGAGAGAGAGTTGCAGGGAGATTCTGGCTATCGGTATAGACCACCGTTTTTGCGTTGACAGCAGATGATGTCATCCATCCTAACAAAAGTAATGCGTAACACTTTTTCATCACAACTTTCCCATACTCAAAAACAGGGGGAAAAGCGTGCGGAAAAAGCCAATAAAAGTCAGCAAATAATTCATTTTTGCAAAATGCAAAAAAACGTCCCAAAGGAAGTTGTTAACACGTTTGCCTTTGTCCCCATTGCCACTCTGGCGATTACAGCCTCCATTCAGACTTCTCCTAAAGCATAAAAAATTTGAATTTAATCAATATTTTCAATTAATAAATGAGAGAAATAAATCACATTTATTTATAGCCAATTGATTTTATTTAAACTTTATTCACAATATGCCGATTAATTACCCATCAACACATTAGAGAAATATAAATGAAAAACAACAAGGAATCGCTGTACCTGCAAGAACTGGCCTACCTGCGGGAACTGGCGCGACAGGTGGCGCTAACGTCGCCTCATCTGGCGGATTTTCTGGATACACCCCGTGACCCCGATATTGAACGTCTCTTCGAAGCGTTTGCACTGCTGATTTCCAACTTACGGGATAAGTTGGAGGATGATTTCCCCGAAATTACCCACGGTATCCTGTCCCGCATCTGGCCGTTAGCCCTGAGTCCCATCCCGCCCACAACCATCATGCAGTTTTATCCCACCGGCGGGGAGCATCAGGGCACCGTGGATATCCCGGCCGGCACACCAGTTTCTGCCGAGGTTAATGGACAGTTACTGGCCTTTAAAACCTGCCGGCCTTTGCATATCGAACCCCTGGTTGTACGGGACCGGGCAGTGAAGAAAACCGGCACCCACAGCGAGATCATTCTGACACTGTGCCAGACAGGCACCTCATCCCCCGTCTGGCAAAGCGGGCCACTTACTTTTTTCCTTGGTACAGACACCGAACGTGCTGCCCAGCTCAGCCTGTGGCTGGATGATCATATCTGTGAGATGAGCCTGAGAACGCAGGAAGAACAACGAAAACTGCGCAGTTTCCCTTATGGCTGGCATAACCTGTTCGATAATCCCATCCTGCCGACGGAAAATCGCACCTATACCGGCCTGCAATTGCTGATGGAATATGAGGCGCTGCCCCAGTTGTATAACTTTATGACCGTCGATATCAGCGGCAGTTGCCGTGAAGTCCCGTTAAATCCTGACGGCACCTTTGAGCTGGTCTTTCGCTTTGCAGGCGAACTGCCGCTGGATAATGTCGACGATGCCTTTATGCTGGGCTGCGTGCCGGCCATTCATCTGGAAACCCTGACCAGCCTCCCCCTGCCGTTGAGTGAGGAGAATCATCGTTATCCCCTGCCCCTGGGTGAATCCGTTCAGTTGTTCCGGCTGCGCGATATTCAGGTAGTTCAGCAACCCGATGAAGGGCAGCCACGTGGGGCACCTTACCGCTATCTGCCCATCGACCAGTTTACGCCGTCAGCCCCCTGGCTGGCGGAAGAGGGGGAGCCTGATACGTTCTACTACCTGTTCCAGAGTGAGCGTGATTTGCTGGGCAGGCTCACGTACCGGCTGCATTTTTTTGATCTGGCCGGCAAACCGGCTGAACACTTGCCCGCCCTGACCGTCGTCGGCGATTTTCTGGGCTACCACACGCAGGCCATGACAGTAAAACCCGGCGAAATTACCGTCACACAGGAAGGCTCCCCGGCTCATCTCAGCGTACACAATATCATTCCGGTTTCCACCGATTACCCGCCCCTGTTACAGGGCAATGCCGGCTGGCCGCTGCTCTCCTGCCTCGCCAGCCCGCCGGTGTTGTTATTTACCCCCGACAGCCTGAAACATTTTCTCCGTCTGTTTGACCCTTACGCCGATCTCAACCGCCCATTGAGCCGCCATCTCCGCCGGCACATTGACGGCATTGTCCATGTGGAAGAGCGCCTGACTGATCGCCTGAAATACGGCCGCCCGGTTCGCGGGCATTGGGTGAAACTCACGCTCAACCCCGATTGTTACCGCAATCCGGGGGAAATGTACCGCTTCTGCCGGTTAATCAATGAAGCCATGGCGTGTTTTATCAGCCAGTCCACCTTCGTCAAGCTGGATGTCTATACGCCGGACAACCGCAAGGCAAGGTGGGAATTCTGGGAAGTCTATGGAACACGCCGGGAGATGTAAGCCATCCGGCCATCACAATAAGGAGTAAAACCAACCATGATGAAGAATATCACCGACAGGCTGCCCGCCGCCAAAAGTGGGTTACGGTTTACTTTTCAGGTCGCGGGACTGCCCGAAAACACGTTCAGCGTAGGGGAGTTTTCCTTGCAGGAAGGGTTATCGGCGCTGTTTACCCTGAACCTGACACTGGTCAAAACCCATACCCTGAATCCGTTCAAGCCCTTAGATGAGCTGGATTTGACCGCCTTGCTGATGCAGGAGGCGGTGTTGCAGGTGTTTAATGGCACAACGCTGCAACGCAAAATTACCGGCATTATCTCCCATGCGGACTGGGCGGGTACCGACGGCAATAAAACGTTTTATACCCTGACCGTGCGCCCTGCCCTCTGGCGGTTGACGCTCAATCAGGAGAGCCGGATTTTCCATCAACAAAATGTGCCCGCCATTTTAAATGATTTGCTGAAAAAACACCGGGTACGGGCCGATTCGAAACTCTACGATCCCCATCAGGATCGAGAATACGTGACCCAGAAACGCGAATCGGATTATGCGTTTTTCAGCCGGCTGGCAGCCGAAGAAGGTATCAGCTTCTGGTTTGAGGATGAAACAGCGTTTTTCAGCGACAGCCATCTGGGGATGACCGCCGGCCTACCGCTGCAATACAGCCCGCAACCGGAAACCGCCCACGGGCTGGATACGATTTATCAGGTACGGCTGGGGGTCGGGATGAGTCCGCAACGCAGCCTCCACAAAGACTTTAACTACGACAATCCGCGTTATCACCTCTCCCATATGACCAGCAGTGAAGGTTTCCGCGATTTTGGCAGCCAAACGCCGTATACCGTATTTGAAAGCTACGGGCGTTTCCAGAAAGACGCCGCCGCCAAACCGTTTCTCAAATACCGCCATGAAGCGCTGGATAACCAGAAAAAGACCGGCAGCGGCGGCAGTAACTGCATCAAACTGATGCCGGGAAAAATCTTCGAAATCGTCAGTCACCCGCATGCCCCGCTCAATGCCCGCTGGCAGATTGTCGGTATCAGCCATCACGGCCGCTGCCCGCAGGCACTGGGCGATAACAGTGGTGACGGCACCACACTGACCAACCAGTTCAGCTTTATTGACGGACTTGCCGACTGGCGTCCACCGTTCCATTACAAGCCACTGGCCGATGGCGATGAAACGGCGACAGTGGTCGGGCCGGAAGGAGAAGAAATCTTCGTCAATAAAGATGGTGCCATCAAAGTGCACTTCCACTGGAACCGTTACGACAAGGCAGATGATGGCGCGTCCTGCTGGGTGCGGGTAGCACAGGGCTGGAACGGCAACGGCTTTGGCTTTATGGCGATACCGCGCATCGGGCAGGAAGTCATTATCTCTTACCTCAACGGTGATATTGACCGCCCGATTGTCACCGGCTGTGTCTACAACGGCCTGAACCGCCCGCCGCTGGATTTACCTGCCCAGAAAACCCGCACGACCTTCAAGACCAAAACCCATAAAGGCAAGGGATTTAATGAGCTGCGGTTTGAGGATGCGAAAGGCAGTGAAGAAGTGTTTATCCATGCCCAGAAGGACATGAACACCAAAGTGCTCAACAATCGCGATACCCACGTGCTGGCTAACCACTCTGAAACCGTTGAGAAAAACCAGACCATTGATGTGTATGAGCACCGGGAAGAAACCATTGGCCTCACGGATACGCTTGACGTCGGTGAATCCTTATCCATTACTGCGGGCACGGTGATTGAGCTGCGCTGTGGCAGTAGCGTTCTGCGCATGGACAAGCTGGGTAATGTCACGATCCAGGGGAATAACTTCCTGTTCCAGGCCAGTGATGCCATTCAAATCAGCGCACAGGACATTGACCTGAACTAAGGAGCCCTGAGATGGAATTTAAAAATCTGACCCCGTTTTCGGTTATGCACTACAAGATGCTCGATACCGAAGACGAAGAATATCATGTTGTCGCGATGAAAATCGTCTATCAACTCCAGCCTCTCGGCGACGGGCCGTATTATCAGGCCGTATTAACCGAGCCGTTTGGAGAGTTGGCATTGCAGGATGAATTCAGCGGTGAACTCAACCAGTCCTCCGTCCGGCAGGAAAGTGATCTGGCGCCGCTAAAGCCCAAATGTGATGTGATTGTCAACGGTATGGCCTATGCACCGGGTGGCATTCCGGCTGAAAGAGTGCCCGTCCGGTTACTCGTCACGACAGCGGACTGGCAGCCGCTTATCGATAAAACCTTACTGGTGTGGGGAGAACGTGAGTTTCAACGCACGTCTGAGGACGAATGGCAGTTGACACCGCCGCACAAATTCACGGAATTACCGATAGACTACCAGTACGCCTTTGGCGGGCAATGCAGGGTCTATGAAGACGATGAGGCGGCCGCTGCCGTGGCTGATGAATTCAGGCTGTCCGCTGAGCAACGGGCACAGCATCCGGAAAAAGAGACGCCCCCCATAGCCCATGCCACTTTCGAGTACAACCCGATTGGCACGGGATTTGTCGCGCCGTGGTATGCCAAAGCGAAAACCCTTTCCCGCTATCCCGCACCGCGTATTGAACGCCCTGATGCCTCTGTCACCGTGGCGCATTTTGCCCGCAATTCAGAGCCGCCGAACACCATCACCGAACCTGGTTGCCAGCCTGCAGGTTTCGGTATGATTGGCCGCCCCTGGCTGCCCCGCCGCACAAAAGCCGGCACCTATGATGAGACCTGGCTGAAAGAACGCCACCCTTATCTCCCTGACGATTTTGATTTTAGCTACTGGAATAACGCGCCGGAAGACCAGCAAATTGACCACCCGGATAACAATATCCGTATCAGCCTGTTCCATTTAACCCGTGAGGGCATACTACGGGTGCAGCTGCCGGGACACCGCCCTTTTATCCTGCTGAGAATGCTGAGCGGCGAAATGTTACCTGACCTGATGTATCCGGATACCTTAATTATCGACAGCGAAGCGCTCACACTTTCCATGACCTATCGTTACCACGCTGAAATGGACGAGTCCATCCGGTTGATGGAAGCCCGGTTTGAGATGAATCCGGATGCGCCCCTGGTCAGGGTCGATTTAGGCGATGGCAAGGAGTTGCACTATGGCTGATAACTATTTCGCCCGAACAGCAACCCAATGGATGGTCGTCAGCATTGTGCCGGATGTGTGCAAAACGCCGATAGGTGCATCAACGCCGCCCATTCCCTATCCGGTAGTGGCCAAACTGGCAGAAAGCTCTGTGCCGGTCAAATCCGTGCGGGCAAACGGCAAACCCATGGTGGTCTTCGCACAAAGTTTTGTGCCGCAGACACTGGGCGACCAGCCCGGCGTCGCCAATGGCATCAAAAGCGGCACCGTGGGGGGTAAGTGCCACCCTAAAGAACACGCCAAAAGCGTCCGGGCAGGTAACAAGCTTCTGCTGCGGCACGGTGACAAATTCTGGATGAACGGCGTATAAGGAGACAGACATGGCAAAAAAAACCAAAAAAACACCGCCCACGGTGAGCGATAAACCCTTGCTGGAACAAAAGGCGCGCCATGATGCCCCGACGGGGGAAGGCAACACGATAGGTGAAATTGTCGGGCAACCGCCTCAGGTCACGAAAGCGCCCGGTGAAGCCAGTCCGATACTCAAGCCCGGCCCCCAGAACGAAAAAAATTTCGCCAGTCAGGCGTATGACAGCGCGAAAAACGTGGTTGTTGAGGCAGGGAAAAGTGCTGCTGAGATGGGTAAAGGCGCGGCAAAAGATACCTGGAATTTTGGGGTTGATATCGCGGAACTTGCATATCCGGCAGCCCAGCTGGAGGTGGCACGTGCCATGGAAGACGCGGCAAGGTGGCATGATATTTTCGGCAATAAAGAGCAGGCAAAGGTGTTATCGGAAGCCGCTGAAGAGGCCAGAGGCAGAGCAGCCACCGGTAATCTTGATGAACTCAGGGTGACATTAGACAATCCGGAGCAGGAACTCGGTGCGGTACTGGCTGATCTGAACCCGAAAGGCGCGGTTAAAGGTGTCGTTAAAGGCATAGTCGGGGGCGTTAAGAAGATAGGTAAAGCCATTGAAAAAGTGACCGCCAAAGAGGGAAAGAAAAAAACAGTGAATAAGGTTGAAAAACCGAAGGAGAGCGCAGGCAAGCCTAACGAGCCAGAAAAAAAAGGCGGGAAAGTTAAGGGGGCTAAACTAACTAAAGTTCCGTGTTTTAATCCTTATAACAGCAAACGCTATAAGCGATTAAAAACAGAGAAAGAACGTCAGGCATTCCTGAAAGAATATTCCGCACAACTGCGCAGGCAGCAGGATGCCATTAATAATATGTCCCCTGAGGATTTTAAAATTGCGCGAGATTCATATAAGAAAAATAAACGGAATAGTTTGGCTAAAAAAGCTCAGGAAGATTTTAGGATAGATACTGAATCTGACATCAGAAAGAGTATATCTAAGAAATTAGTTTTAAAAGGAGTAGGTCCGGAAGAAGCCGACATAATAGCAGAGAAGAAAGCTAAAGAAGCCATCAAAGGGTTAGCTGCTTTACATGAACCTGATATGGTGGCTGGAGGTTTTGGGCAATATGCACCTAAGAAAATGGGCGATAAAGGCATTAACAGTGCTATCGGTGGTAGTTGGAATGGAGAACGCATAAAATCGCTTGATAATGCAGCAAAAGAGGCCGTTGACAGTGGGTTAGGTGACGCTAAAATGAACGTTAAATTAGAATTATGCCGAGGTAAGGGGAAAAATAATGCGGGATAAATATTTTGAATATTTTATCAAAAAGATGGGAGAAGCCACTCAACACAAGGAAGTTCCTGCTGAAGCCGTAGATAAATGGCTGGGAAAACTTCCAGGTCAATTATTGTATTATTGGAAACATGAAGGCTGGAACAGCTATAAAGATGGATTATTTAGCATAGTAAATCCCGATGATTATGAAGACATTGTTGATATGTGGCTGGAAAATACGCCATTCGAATCAATGGATGCCTATCATGTTATTGCTAGAAGTGGTTTTGGCAAGCTTTACCTCTGTGGAGAAAAAACTGGAACAAATTTGTCAATATCATGCATTTTTAATACTATCAGACATGAAAAAGATAATTTTAATCATAAAGATCATAACCAATTTAACCTCGACATTGCAGGTTTTTTCTCAAGTGAAACTCCAGAATCAAATGACCTTAAAGGCGGAGGAAAAACAGGTATTTTTTCTCGTGCTGTCGAAAAATATGGTCCATTAGGTGAGCACGAAATATTTGGTTTTGAACCCGCTATTATTTTAGGTGGCGAAATCAAACTTGAAAATGTCAGGAAATTAGATATGCACATCCACCTCGATATTTTGCGTCAATTCGCCGATCCAGATATTCAGGAAATTTGATCTTATATTTCCCTGATATTTATCTGTTCATCAAAGTGGCTGTATAAATAGCCACTTATTTTCTTATGTTAGAATTGTGCCGAGGCATGGGGAAAAAGTAATGCGTGATGATTTTTTTAAATGTTTTATTCAAGATTTGGGAGAAGCAACACAGCATAGAGCTGTTCCTGCCGAGGCAATAGATAAGTGGCTGGGAAAGCTTCCAGGACAGTTGTTGTATTACTGGAAACATGAAGGCTGGAACAGCTATCAAGATGGATTATTCAGTATAGTAAATCCCGATGATTATGAAGATATTGTCGATATGTGGTTAGAAGATACCCCATTTGAGTCAATAGATTCTTACCATGTTATTGCCAGAAGTGGTTTTGGTAAAATGTTCCTTTGTGGAGAAGAAACCGGAATAAACTTATCGATATCTTGTATATTCAATAAAATAACAAGTGATAAAAATGACATTTATAAAAAAGACAGAAAAACATTGGACCTTGATATTTCCAGTTTTTTCGCAAGCAAGTCTGCCAAGACTCTAGATCTAAAAGGTGGCTCAAAAACAGGTATTTTTACCAAAGCAGTAGAAAAATATGGTCCATTAGACGAAAACGAAATATTTGGTTTTGAACCCGCCATCATTTTAGGCGGCGAGATCAAACTTGAAAATGTCAGAAAATTAGATATGCATATCCACCTTGATATCTTACGACAATTTTCTGATCCAGATATTATGGAAATTTGATTTTTTATATAACTGATACTTATTGATTAAAGTGGCTGTATAAACAGCCACTGACTTTACTTAGATTGAATTTATGTCAGGGTAAGGGGAAAAAGTAATGCGTGACGAATTTTTTGAATGCTTCATTGATGACTTGGGAGAAGCAACCCAGCATAGGCCTGTACCATCTGAATCTATGGATAAATGGTTGGGTAAAGTTCCTGGTCAATTATTATATTATTGGAAACATGAAGGCTGGAATAGTTATCAAAATGGGCTGTTTAGCATTGTCAATCCCGACGACTATGAAGATATTGTCGATATGTGGTTAGAAGATACCCCATTTGAGTCAATAGATTCTTACCATGTTATTGCCAGAAGTGGTTTTGGTAAAATGTTCCTTTGTGGAGAAGAAACCGGAATAAACTTATCTATATCTTGTATATTCAATAAAATAACAAGTGATAAAAATGACATTTATAAAAAAGACAGAAAAACATTGGACCTTGATATTTCCAGTTTTTTCGCAAGCAAGTCTGCCAAGACTCTAGATCTAAAAGGTGGCTCAAAAACAGGTATTTTTACCAAAGCAGTAGAAAAATATGGTCCATTAGGCGAAAACGAAATATTTGGTTTTGAACCCGCCATCATTTTAGGCGGCGAGATCAAACTTGAAAATGTCAGAAAATTAGATATGCATATCCACCTTGATATCTTACGACAATTTTCTGATCCAGATATTATGGAAATTTGATTTTTTATATAACTGATACTTATTGATTAAAGTGGCTGTATAAATAGCCACTGACTTTACTTAGATTAAATTTATGTCGGGGTAAGGGGAAAAATGATGCGTGATGAAGAGTTTGAACTTTTTATTGAAGATATGGGAGAAGCTACCCAGCACAGAACAGTGCCTGCCGAAGCTATAGAAAAATGGCTGGGAAAACTTCCTGGCCAATTATTATATTATTGGAAACATGAAGGCTGGAACAGCTACAAAGATGGGTTATTTAGTATAGTAAACCCAGATGATTATGAAGACATTGTCGATATGTGGCTGGAAGATACCCCATTCGAATCCATGGATTCTTACCATGTCATTGCCAGAAGTGGTTTTGGTAAACTTTATCTTTGCGGTGAAAAAACAGGAATTAATTTAACAATATCTTGTATTTTTAATTCTATTAATTATTCTAAAAAACGATCATACACGAAAGAAAGGAAAAAGTTAGACCAAGAAATATCTTCTTTCTTTGGAATAAAATCACCTGATGATTTTGATTTAAAAGGCGGTACAAAAACAGGTATTTTTGCCAAAGCAGTAGAAAAATATGGTCCATTAGGCGAAAACGAAATATTTGGTTTTGAACCCGCCATCATTTTAGGCGGCGAGATCAAACTTGAAAATGTCAGAAAATTAGATATGCATATCCACCTTGATATCTTACGACAATTTTCTGATCCAGATATTATGGAAATTTGATTTTTTATATAACTGATACTTATTGATTAAAGTGGCTGTATAAACAGCCACTGACTTCACTGATAACGGGGCACCCTGTCCAATGCGGCTACTGCCCACACGCAAACCCGGTACTGGCCCAGGCATTTCGCATCCACCGATCCGTTTCTGCCCAGAATGTCCATTTTGTCAGCCCGTCGGTTGAACCTGAACTGCCTGCCAGATAATCCGTTGATGTCACATAAAACTCCCGTGCCCAGCCCTCGTAACGGTAAAAGTTACCCCACTGCGCATAAAGCCGTTCAAAAGCATATTTAGAAGCAATCTGGCTGCCGAGTGATTGGCAAATCTGCCCTGCCTTAAAATAAAACGCTTTTGTCAGCCCTGAACGCGCAAACCAGGTATCACTCCTTAAGGTCAGTACCACCTGTTGCCCTGTCTCATCGGTGCCCGTCAGTCTTACGCCATCGGGGCGTTGCTGCACCACCACCGTATCCCCCGATACCGTGACCGCCGGAGAATCACTCTGCCAGTTTACCCGGCCTGTATTACCGGCGGTGATAATGCGAAATTTCGCGCCCCGCCAGAATACCGAAGGCCCACGGATGCCAAAGGATTTTTGGTTGGCATTGCCGCCCTGACGGTCAACAGCAACAGTATCCACGATACGTAACGGGGGGATAAATTCCGCCACCGGCGACACAATCGGCTGATCACCAATTTTGGCCGTGACCGAAACCCATCCTGCCTGATGACTGACAACGGTGGCGGTTGCATTTCCCTGACTGTCTGTCCACTCTTCCGCTGCAATCATCTCACCCATATCGCCAGACCAGACAACCGCTTTATCCGGCACGCCCTGACCATCAATATCGGTGATTGTCACCGTAAAAATGACACGATCTTCGCCATCTGCAACTGCACGGGTTTTATTGATCCGCAGGGTTGATAACAACACTTCATCAAACGTCACAACCGGGGCCGCGGCCTGAGTATCGCCAACCTGCACCCGGACCTGATGCGGCCCCGCAAATGTACTGGTCAGCCGGACCTGCGTCTGCCCCTGATGGTTCGATTGTGTCCGCTCTGAGGACAACACACCGTGATCGGTTTGCCAAATCACCGCTTGATTTTCCACCGGAATCCCCAGTGAATCTTTCACACTGGCTGTCAACACAATCGTATCCTGACCATCACCTTTCGCCCGAACCTTATCAACCGTGATCGTGGGTTTCAGCAAACGCTTAAACGTCACCACAGAAGCATCGAGGTTTTTTTCTGCCACAGACACGTTAACCGTTGCTGTTCCTGCGGTTCGGCTGACTAATCGGGCGGTGGCTTCACCTTTACTGTTTGTCTGATCCTGCCTGTCCAGCCATTGCCCGTTATCCACTGACCATTGCACTTCGGCGTTGGCAACAGGCTGGTTTGCCGCATCACGCACGGTGACGGTATACAGGACACTGTCCTGACCATCCGCAATGGCAGTTTGCTTATCTGACTGAAGGGTGTGAGTTAACGATGCAGTAAAGGTAATGGGTGAAGAAACCACGGTTCTGCTGCCTGCCGCTACCGTGACTGCGGTTGTTCCTGCTGTCAGGCTGGTTAAATAAGCAGTAGCTTGCCCGTTTGCATCGGTTGTTAATGCAAATGATGAAAACTGACCGAGAGGAGTCTGCCAGCCAACAGCCTGATTGGGCACAGGTTCACCGGCTGCGTTTTTGACGGTTACGGTCAGCGTTGCCACCGCTTTTCCGTCAGCTTTGAGGCTGTGTTTATCCACGGTGATTTCCGGTATCAACACGGTATCAAAGTAGACCGCAGGCGCAATCGCCATGTCCTTATCCACGGCAACACGTACCGTATGCAGACCCTGCTGACGGCTGCGCAGCGACACAGATGCCTGTCCCTGCGCATCCGTTTTCTGTGTGGTGTGTGACAATCTTCCTTTGTCACTTGACCAGCTCACCAGTTGATTGGGAATTGGTGCCCCCTCCTGATCGGTCACCACCACGGTATAGATCACACTGTCATCACCCTCCGCCTGTGCCTTAAGTTTATTTGTTGTCACCTGTAACTGCTTTTCAGTCGGCAAACTGATCATCATCACTTCTGCCCGGTTGGAGCGATTGCCCCGGCTGTCAACAGCAACCCCGGAAAACCGGACCGGTTTTTCTGTGGTTTTTGGCAACAGCAAGGTGACTTTATCCGGCTGCTGGTCAAGCATTTTGCCGCCTGCCTGCTGTAATTCCCCCGTATCCAGTTCTAAACGTACAATCGGATATTTGGCGTGGATAACGGGTACAAAAGTCATTGCTTTTCCTGCATATCCATTGAGGGAGGCTGGAAAGGCCAGTGTTATCAGCGTCTGCTGCTGATAATCCAATACCATATCATTGCGCCGGTTGACAAAATCAAACTGACTGGCTTTCAGGCTGCGCAGCGGTGCGACTTCGTTCGGGTCAAGCTGTTGGCTAAACGGAACACCCAATCGATAATTCATGCCCAGGGTGAAACGGTTTTCTCTGACACCCTGTTTACCCTGCCGAAAATCCGCGCCCAGCGTCACCAGAGGCACGGGCGTATACGTCAGCCCGGCCGTGACGCTATAGGGATTTTTCTGGCGTTCTGACTCACCGAATAACGCCACCTGCTGCCCGTAATACTGTTCAAACTGCAACTGCCCGCCCCAGTGTGGAAACACAGGTAAGTGAGCTTCGGCATGAATATCCCAGCCATTGGCAGGTCGCGCATCGAAATCCGTCAGCCGGGAGGTTTTCCAGTGAGATAAACGCTGGTAAAGGTTGGCGGACAGTCTGGCATTATCATGCCAGGCTTCTAACCCGATGCCGTAACGGTGATGCTGCTCCGGCCACAGTGCATCCCAGAACGCATTAGCACCCCATAACCCGTTATCGGTCAGATAGCGATAACCGAAACCCACCGAGGTTGTCGTCTGTCCGTGATCGGTTTTTACCCCGAACTGGCTGAATGCTGTGCCCGAAGCAGCGCTATACCAGGGTAACAACCAGTCAAATGAAATACCTTTTAACGAAAAATGGCGGTCAAAAGGTAAGGTGAAGCGGGCATTGCCGTATTGGTTAAACCACGGTGTCAGTGTTGATGTCACTGCTGATGATAGCTGCTGAGCAGCCAGTGTCTTCGCGGCTTCACCGGGCGAGTGTGAGCGGGTCAGTTGCCCCCATTGTGATGTGATTTCAGCCAGTTTATGGCTCTCATTATTGTCTTCATGTTGATGTACGGGCTTGGCCTGACCGGGGAAACTGAGCGACAGGCTCAATAAGCCGATAATTAGCCGATTAGCGTTGCTGAACGGAGGAAACTGAATTTTCTGAAACACGACCATGTCACCCTTTTCATTATGATGAAATCGGTAACATGCCGATAAGACCGTTTAAATACTGTGTTTAATTCTTTTTCCAAGAGTGAAAATTAGGTAAAAAAAGCAAATAATTTTCATCTATTGATGAGCAGAACACCCAGCATAGATTAAACATATCAATCCCAATATTGCCCAGATTTTTTCGATAATAGCGCTATAGTATTTTGCTGTTCCAACATAACCGATATCAACAAAATTCATTTATTTCAAAATCATATACAAAAATCACTATTAAATTAATTATCTGAGCAAACAAATTTGAAGAATTGAGTTATCTCTCAAATATAACCAGTAATGGTGATGAGATTGATATTGATTTTCATTACCATTAATTCTAAAATGAATAATTCTTATAATTTTTATTAGTGCAATTTATGCAGTTTTATTCTATGGAAAGAATCCCCACCACCGTTGTAAAGCTGTCAATACTTGTTTTACTGACCATTTCAGGAAAAACGAACGCATCATCTTTTATCAGTCCTGCTGATCAGGAAACAATTACCCAGCAACAAAAAGAGTTATTAGAGCAGGCACAACAACAACGCCATGCGATACGTAATAACATGACGTTATCACCATCTGATCCATCAATATCGAATGATGACGAATCAACTTGCCACACTGTCCACAAAATTCACCTTGAAGGCGCAGAAAGCCTTTCAACATCTGCGCAACAGGCATTATCCAAACCTTATTTATCCCATTGCCTGACTGCCGGTAAAATTAATGAATTGGTACGTAAGGTATCCAACACCTACATAGAAAAAGGTTATGTCACTTCACTTGCAGGGTTAAAAGAGCAGGATTTATCCACCGGTATCCTGACCATGACGGTGACGGAAGGAAAGGTCGGCACAATCCTGCTTGACGGTGAGACGCCCCTTGCCCTGAAAATGGCTTTTCCCAATATGACAGGAAAAATCCTTAATTTGCGGGATATTGAGCAAGGCATGGAACAGTTAAACCGCCTGCCTTCCCAGCAGATAACCATTGATATCCAGCCGGCTAAACAGTCTGGTTATTCTGACATTATTTTAAAACGGGTTACTTCCCGATTGCCGGTCAATGCCAGTCTGGGCATGGATAACAGTGGGCAGAAAAATACCGGAGCAGAACAAATTAATGTCACTTTAGGGCTGGATAACCCACTGCACCTTGCTGACCTGTGGTCAATATCAGTCAACCGTAACAGTGACTTTCGCCATAATCACCAGAGCTGGAACGTAACGTCGGGGGTGACAGTTCCTTATGGCTACTGGTCATTCGATTACCAGTATGCCCGAAACCGCTCGTTTCAAATGATCCCTATGACGGGAACAAGCGGCTATCATCATGAAAGCGAAGGACAAACCCATCAGCTAAAAGTCAACCGGACGTTATACCGTGACGGTAAACAAAAACTGGGGCTGAATATGGGGATCGCCCGCCGCCAGACCTCCAATGTAGCAGCCGGGGTAAAATTATCCGTCAGTAGTCCGACGTTAAATGTTGCCAGCCTGGGTGCTAACTACAGTACCGTGCTGGCAGGAGGTTATCTTACGTTCAACCCAACGCTCAGCCACGGTTTAACGCTCTGGGGAGCGACTAAAGATGACTCCGGCGACCGCAATGCGCCCAGAAGTCAGTTTCGTAAGTTCAGCCTGAGCAGCAGTTATTTTATTCCTGTTACAGAAGATATCTATTACCTGACTTCCCTGTATGGGCAGTTTACGCCGGATAAACTTTATGCCAGTGAACGCCTTTCATTAGGCGGACAATATTCTGTCAGGGGATTTAAGGAACAGAATCTCATAGGAAACAATGGCGGATATTGGCGCAATGAACTGAACTGGAAATTAGCCAGCCTCCCTTTATTAGGTGAACTTACTTTAAATAGTGCACTGGATACAGGCTGGCTGGAAAACAATAAAAAAAGACAAACCGAAGGAGGAAATGTCACGGGAACATCACTGGGAATATCACTCAATAACAACCGGATAAATCAGGCAGTCACCATAGGAAAACCACTGGTTTATCCCGATCATCTCAAACCAGACCACTGGATTGTTTATTGGTCTGCGTCACTCCATTTTTAATAAAACCATACCTACAAATTGGACTTAATTTAAATTTAATAAAAGGACAAAACATGGATAAATTTAACAGCCCTGTGGCAAGGGGAACCTGTTATTTTTTGATTTACCTGACAGGTATCTATCCGCTGAACTCAGCAGTGGCAGGTGGTATTACCCCTGACAATCCGCAAACACAGGTACACAACAATGGCAATGTGCCGGTGGTGAATATTGCTGCGCCCAATAATGCGGGAATATCTCACAATACGTATAAAGAGTTTAATACCGGCACTCAGGGAGCGGTATTAAATAACGCCACCCAGGCGGTTAATTCTCAACTGGCAGGTCAAATCAGCGCCAACGCCAATCTGCATGGAAAGGCAGCCCAACTTATTATCAATGAAGTTACCGGGAGCAACCGTTCTGAATTATTGGGGCAACTGGAAATTGCGGGCCAGAAAGCCAACGTCATGATAGCCAACCCTAATGGCATTATCTGTGATGGATGCGGATTTATTAATACCTCCGGTGCCGTACTGACGACCGGCAAACCGCAATTTGACACTCAGGGGGCACTGGAAGCCCTGAAAGTGACAAAAGGCCAAATTACCATTGGTGGTAAAGGATTAAATGGTCAGTCAACCGATTATGTCGATATTATCAGCCGGGCCACTGAGCTGAACGGAAAAATTCAGGCCAAGAATCTTGCACTGACTCAGGGTGCTAACCAGATTTCGTTCAAAGATGGCACGGCAAAAGCCATTACCGGAGAAGGTAATCGGCCACAATTAGCTGTCGATACCAAAGCACTGGGCGGTATGTATGCCAATAAAATCCGCCTGATTGCAACGGAGGACGGTGTTGGGGTTAATCTGAAAAATGTAACCAGTACACGAGATGATATTACGCTAAGTGCTAATGGAAAAGTTGAACTTGGTAATATTACAGCTAAAACAGATTTAAACGTCAGTGCTAAGGAAATTAATATTGAGCATGCCAAACAATATACGCCTTATATTCAGGCCGGACGAAATATTGCTCTGACAGGTAATAAAGTAACCAATGAAAGTGGTGTGACTGCCGGTCAGGATATGCGGGTGTTTAGTGATACTATCATTAATATAGGCAACAAAGCACTCCTGCAAGCGAACAACAACATGTGGCTTCAGAAAAATGTACAAGGAGATAAGAGTAATCTCATTCAAAATAGATCCGGCACAATAAAGACCAATAATGGTGATTTAATCATTAGGGCTAATGATTTATATAATATACGCAACCTTTATTTCACTTCAAAAAATGGAGATATAACTAAAGATTCGATTGACCAATCAAAACCAGACCTCCTTCGGGAAGAATATGAATTTACTCTGGAAGAATATAAGAGTAAAGGAGTGATGGATGATGAAGGTTATATTGAATTAATCAATGATGAAATAAAACGCTTAATCAGTGATGTGGAAGTTTTAGAAAACTTCCATCCAAGCTCTATTACAGCCGGAAAAAATATCTATATAAATAGCGATAATCTATGGAATATAAATAGTCAAATCAATAGTCAAAAGAATATGTTTTTGACTGGTAAAAATTTTAGAAATATTAGAAATATCACTTACCATTCAGCGGGTTATTCATTTATCCCAGAGCTTCCCAGCTCATCTACTGAAACTTATTTAATCTATAATTCACCTATAATCGTCTCTGATCTTTATCGCTACCAATCAAAAGGCATCGGTTTTTATGATAAAAATATAGAATGGTATGATTGGAATAGTGCGACACAAGATAATATATCTTTAGAACAATACATAAAAGATAAATTATTAGCTAATACGATAGCTGCAAAAGAAAATCTTGTTATTGATTTTTCTAACGATGTTGAAATCCAAAAAAATGTAGCTAATTATGACTATTTGGCTCCCAAAGAATCAAACGCCATATTGGCTAACAATATCTTTTTACACGGTAAATACATCAACATTTCAGATAAAATAAATTCAGAAACTGACCTAAATATTATTTCAGATAATATCATCTCTACTAATAAGGCCGATATTTCATCAGAAAAAGATCTATCTCTGACAGCAGTTAATGGAATAAATTTCAAGAATAGTAAATTTAAAGGTGATAACTTCTCATTAATTAATCGGACTGGAAATATCTATCTGACAGGCTCCGACTTTGTATCCAAAAATGATTTTTCTATTATCTCTAGCGCCGATATATTTCTTAAGTCAGTGGTAAATGATTTTAGCTACGGAGGAAGAATAGATATTACCCATAAAGGAAGCACCTTAAACAGCGGTGGTAATTTAACCATAATGACCAATGGTAGCTTATTATTTCAGGCTACCAAGTTAATTGCTAAAGGTGCTATGAATATCTCCGCTCAAGGTGGTTACCTCTATGCCCAGGCAATGGAAGACGTCAGTCATTATGAAACCAGTGAAACAAAGCGTAACTGGTATGGCAAGAAAAAAACCACTAACCGTACTCACCACAGTGTGACAAATAAAGCCACAGAATTCATTGCTGACGGTGATATTAATATCCTCAGCCATGACGACAGTACTTATGAAGCCAGTAAGATCGAAACCAATAATAATGTTAAGTTGACGAGTACACATGGGAAAATAAATTTTAAATCGGTTAAAGACGTTTCTTTCGATCACATCATCAGCAAATCTAAAGGATTCTTCATTAAAAACAGAGATAGTGGCCATGCAGCAGAAACATGGGTACTCCCTTCTGTTCATATTGGCGGGAAGTTAACGATTGATGCCGCAAATGGGATCAGTGCTGATATAAAAACTCAGAACGGCCAATCTTTGCAAAATGTACTGGCAAACCTTGGTAACACTTCTGAAACGGCTTGGCTAACAGGATTAGCTCAACGGCAAGATGTACACTGGAATGCCGTTAAGGATGCGTATGAAAGTTGGGATTATAAGAGCCAGTATTTAAATCCGGTTGCTTCAGCTGTTATTGCTATCGCTGTTGCTGTGGTCACGGCAGGAGCAGGGTTAACTGTAGCCGCCGCTAATGGCGCCGCAGGTGCAGCCAGCAGTGCCGCTACCGCAGCCGGAGCCAGTGCCGCAACAGCAGCAACAGTAAGTACCACCACATATGGTGCAGTTTCTGCGGGTATCGCCTCTTTGGCTTCTAAAGCAGCGGTTAGCCTTATCAATAATGAAGGAAACCTGTCCAAAACCCTCAAGGATATGGGCAACAGTGATACGGTAAAATCCACCATTACTTCCATGGCGATTGGTGGTGCCTTAGCCGGATTTGACAACTTTTTAGGTGTGGAAAAAGCGGCTAATGGTGCAACTAACGTACCTTTATTAAGAAACCTTGAATGGAGCAAAGTTGCTCAACGTGTTGCAGGGCAATCGGTTATCAGCTCCAGTTTGAATACTGTCATTAACGGGGGCAGCTTTAAAGACAATTTCACTATGGCATTACTTGCCAATGTGGGTAATCAGGTCAATATAGAAGGCGCAGATTTTATAGGAAGCAATGGAACTGCATTAGGTTTTTCTGAAAAAGCTATCAGTCATGCAGCAGTATCGGCGATTGCCGCACACATTGGTGGGGGAGATGCAAAAGCTGCAGCAGCTGGCGCATTCGCAGCCAGGCTTGCATCTGTAACACTGGCTAAAACATTTAATGATCCCGCCCAAATTCTGGCAGGCGGCAAAATCATTGGCGGCATTGCCGGTGCATTTGCCGCAAACAGTGCGCAGGGTGTTAACAGCGGAGCAAATGCTGGTGAAATAGTTCTTGAGCATAACTTCCTAAAATATGATCTGTATAAGCTGGATAGAGAAGTCAAGGCAGCAAAAGAAAAAGGCGAAGATACAGCTCCTGTCTTTGAGAAAATGCGTAAGCGCCTGGCTGAAGAGCGGGATATAGTCAAAACCTCTTGTAAGAACAGTCCAACTATTTGTGGTGCTGCACATCGCGAACTCGCCAATGAAGCGATAGGGGAACTTCAAGATATCAGCGCACTTTATTATGATAGTGATGTCATTGAGTTTGTGAAAACAGAAACGGCTAAGGACAATGCCGTTATCGATGATTATATCAGTACAAAAGGTGAAATACTGGAATATGTCTTTAACGGTGCTGAGATACTGGTAGGCAACGAAACAAAGTTTTCAGTTAAAGGAAAAGGTACTAATTCAGCCCATAATCAGCAAGTAGCTCAGTCAGACCCTTCACCAACGGTGATTGTTGTAAAGACAAACTCAGGTACAAAAGGCAATTGGAACAAGGAATTAAACAAACCTCAACCCAATACGATTTATCATGTGGATGGAAATTATACATACCATACAGATTCATCGAGCCGCACTAGTCAAGTAGAAGCAACTCTGCTTTTGTCTAGGAATGATAGAAACACTTACCAGCAAAGCAAAGCAGGTAAGACTGGTGACGCAGGTGATGAAGGCGGTCACTTAATCGCCAGTATCTTTAATGGGCCTGGTGAAAAATTGAATCTTGTGCCAATGGATGGAAACCTGAATAAAGGTGCTTGGAAACAAATGGAAAATACTTGGGCTAGTGCTTTGAAGGAAGGTAAGCAAGTTAATGTTAAAATTGAACCTATTTACAACAGCAACAGTGTACGCCCAGATAAATTTAATGTTAAATATTCTATTGATGGAGCAAGGCCAGTGATCGTTAACTTTAATAATTCTGCAGGCGGAAAATAAGCAATGGGTGATCAAGAATTATATCAGAAAATCGGACAGTTATTGGTAGATGCCGGACCAATAGATGCCAAAAAAATCATTGTCCGGGCTGATCTTTTTCCAGAAAGAGATGGTTGTTCATATGAGTTTGATTATATAGATAAAAGTGAGAAATTAGACTGGTTTGATCCCGATAGTCGAGCAGTGAGCGACCTGACAGACCTACTAGAAGAGCTTAGAAGCTTTTTTATTAACAATATACAATCTCAAGAAACTCCATTTTGGCACGGATGTACAATTACTCTTGATGTAGAAAAAATGAAGCTTAATATGGAATTCAAGTACGAAGACTAACCTAAAAAAGTTCCCAGCTATAAAGGCTGGGAACTTTTTTTTAACATTAATATCTATAAATAAACTTAATAATAAATAGATTAATCCATTATGTTATAATTCACAAAATCAATCTTCAACCCCCGTGCGATATCCATTTTTCTGGCCACCAAAACAGCGGCTTCCAGTTCACTGCACTGGTGCTCACGCATTAACGCCCGCCGTTCGGCTTTTTCTTCTTTTTCCGTCATCCCCAGTGCCAGATACAGGCTCGGGGGAACCACCCGAAACAAGGCTTCAATTTTTTTCGCCAGTACCACGCCTTCAGTATAACAACGGGGTAATTTACTGGCAGAGAGCAGCACCGCTTTTTGCTCTTCCGTCAGCTTTTTAAACCGGGCGATTTGCTCCACTTCATCCGGTGGCATGGTCAGGCACAGCCACCATTCCGCCATATTCAACATCTTTTCGGCGGTGTCAGGATAGTCCGCCAGGTTTTGGGTGGCGAGCCACAGCCAGGCACCGAGTTTACGCCACATTTTCACTACCTTGGTCATATAGGGGGACAGCAGCGGGTTGGTGGTGGTGATATGCCCTTCATCAATCACCAGTTGCAGTTCGCGATCCTGATATTGATCCCGTTCAGCGAGGTTATTGACGTTGTTAATCAGCGAGACCATCGCCAGTGCCATCTGGGCCGAGTAGTTCTCCCGCGCCAGTGTGCCCAAATCAATCAGGGTGACATCCACTTCGGGCCAGGGTGTGCCGGGGCAGTTAAACAGTTCACCTTCAAATCCCTGGGTAAACATCGACATGGCGCTGGCCATTTCATCGGCTCGTGCCCGTCGGTGGGCGGTGATTAACGGCTGACCGTGTTCATCCTGCTGATGATTACGGGCGATGGCATAAAGGGCATGTTGTAAATCCGAGGCCACCATCTGGCGTTTCTCGTTAAAGCTGGTCTGCGCCGCCATCATAATGGCTTCACGAATTAACCCCCGGTCAGAGCGGGTCAGGCGCTCTTCTTCTCTTTTCTCACCGCCGGTGATCATCAGCCGGGCGGCAATTTCCATTTCGCCCAGAATATCGCGCTGTTCATCCCCCTCCTCTTCCGGCTGTTCATCGATATCGGGGATATCAGCTTCGTTAATGCGCAATTGCTCAGGACTCAGTTGCAACAGTTGATGGGCATCGGCAAACAGCGCCAGACTGACGCCACAACCCGGTCTGATGCCGATTTTATTGACCGTCAGCCCCAGACTTTCATAGTAATCGGCCAGCAAACCAAAACTGTTGCCGGCTTCAACAATAAACAGACGCGGACGGTGGATGGCCATCAGCTGGATAAGAGAAGCACACAGGGTGGCGGATTTCCCTGCCCCTGTCGGGCCAAACAGCAGCAGGTGGGCATTCTGGGTGCGATCCTGTTTATTCATCGGATCAAAAGTCAACGATGCCCCGCCCCGGTTAAAGAAACTGAACCCCGGATGCCCGGTGCCGGTCGAACGGCCTGTCACCGGCAATAATCCGGCCAGATGCTGCACCCAGGTCAGGCGGCTGTACCAGTGTTTTTTGTCCTTTTGTGGATTAAAGCACATCGGCAGTGCCCGTAACCAGACATTCAGCGGTGACACACTGAATTCCGGCCGGACGGGCTGTAATCCGGCGGTCAGCAGGGTGGAGGATAACTGATGCACCCGGTGGTTGATATCATCCCGATCCTTGCCCCGTACCAGAAAGGCCAGCGCACTGCGGTACAGTTTATGCCGCCGCCCCAGCAGTTCCTTCACCTCCTGCACATCCTGCCGGACGCGCAGCGATTCGGTATTTTCTCCCACCGCATTTTTCGACAATCGGGTAAAATCTTCCTCCAGCACATCCTGTGCCTGCGCCACAATGGTCAGGGAAACCAGCGTCCCTGCCGGCATCATATCCATCAGGGCATTGATAGTGTCACCCCGTTTCATCTCCCCCGTCAGCAACCCCGGCTCCGGCGGACGGCGCAGGCGCTCAACCGGCACCGCTTTATGCGGCAGCCCGTCAAACCACCAGACACCGCTCTCGGGATCAGACACCGGTGGGTTAAACCACAGGCTTTCGGCGAAATCATTATTGACCGGAAGATCGGGCGGCATGGGAGGTTCGTAACCCACGGTGCGGTAAAAATCAGCTTTTGTCATCCCCCAGTCCGGCGCCGGATTAAAATGACGCAGCAACCAACGGTGGATCTGCCTGCCATGTTGTCGGCGGGCAGTCACACCGGCCGCGGCCAGCGACGAAACCAGCCGTTCGCAGACCTGATTCAGTGCCGCCACCGCTGATAAGGCCTGATGGTTTGTCTGCGATTTGTGCGCGGGCAGCCAGCGGTAAACCACCATACGGGTCTGGCGCTGCTGGCCCCGCCACGGCTGCCCGGTGATTAAGCTGTCCTGAAATATCCCGTCAGGCCGGGCAATGCTGTGCAGGTGGTGTTCCGATTCAGACAAAAAAGCGTCAGTAAAGGCTGTGCCCTGTGCCCACGGTTTCACATAGCCCCGCAAGGTGTTGAGATAGTCAGCAGGATCATCGTCATCCTGACAAAAAAACTGCACCACCCACGGCGAAATATCGTCTTCTTCCAGGCTGTCCTGGATCGCATCTTCCAGTTGATCCCGGATTTCAGTCAACCGCGCCGCAGGACGGCCTTCGGTGGCGATGGGTTCTATCCGGTAGACCGCGCCGACGGAAATCCCGTCATCCAGCAGCAGGCATTGTTCTTTTTCCAGATATTCCACCCAGGGCAGGTAATCGATGATGGAAGGGTTTGCCCGGTAAATCGCGGCTTCATCCGCTTCACGCAGCTTGCCGGGGCGGTTCAGTGCCTTGGTTTTTTTCATTACAGTGCCTCCGTGCGTTCACCCGGCAGGGCATACTGTATCTGCTGATAAAACGGGAATACCGTGCTGTAGCCCGGTATCGGCGTGTTGCCGGCGACCAGATGCGGATAGACGTACATCACCATATCGGGATTGGGTAAGCGGGGAAACTGCTGGCTGATTTCCTGCGCGGCCGGGCGGCTGTAATGATAGGGCGCTTCCCGTGCCCTGTGCCGTTCGGCCGGGGTTAAAGCACGACGTAACGTTTGTCTTGCCTGTCTTGTCGTACTGGCCTGGCTCCCCTGCCACATCGCCAGCACGGTCTGCTCCCCGGCAGGGAGTAAGGTCTCTTTCGAGGTCGCACAGCCGGCCAGCAGTCCGATTAAGCTCAACACTAAACAAGGACTTAGTTTCCGCATGATTCGGTCTCCGTCGTGCCGATGGCAGTAAAGGTGGCAAATTCGGGGTGTACCGCCAGTTCCGATAAGGTAAAGGGCAGCCGTTCCCACTGTTCAGGCCCGGCCTCTGCTTTATTTTCAACCACGGCCTGCCACTGCGTTTGCGTCAGGCGAAAGACGGTAAAATCACCGTCACCCAGTAGCTGACATTCCCGATGGGTTGACAAGTACAACCGGCCTGCTTTTTTATGCACAGCGCGCCAGTAAAGCTGAACCAGCGCGGGTTCAATCAGCGGCGTAACGTGCACTTGCAGGCAATACGGGAAACCCGCGCTGAATAGCCATTGAGGGACCATCTTTTCCATTAATCTAAGGCTTCCTGATGATGATGTTGGGCGGGCTCACTCAAGCCATCGCGTACCTTACGTCCTTTCGCGGCATAATCAATGGCCAGACTTTGTGTGATATGCACCACTAACCGGGCACCGGGCGGGACGTAAACCGCATCGAACGTCTGGCGGTAACGTTGTTTGAGCCAGTCGGTCATTTCATTCATGCCCCCGGCCAGCGCTTTCCCCAACGCGGCTTGTCCGGCGTTACCCGTTAAAGCGGTCGTGATACCGCCTGCACCGTTGGTCTGGGCGGTACGCTGGCTGTCATTAAAGGCCTCCCCTGCCGAATTTATCGCAGAGAGGGCAAACAGGCTCGGTAAGTAAGTGGCGGCATTGGATTTGCGCTCCCCGCTGATGCAGGGGATGCCGTTTTCATCCGACAGCCAGCCGATACCATTCGCACTGCCGTGGGTGTTTTGCCCGGCTCCCGGTAAGGTGCGCACGGTGCCATCGTTAAAGACAACCGTGATGGAGTTGACCTGCCCGCGTACACAGGAGAGGATCCAGTCGCCACTGGCGGAACCGGAAACAACCGCCCCGGCCACCTCCGGCAGTTCAATGCCGTTGGCGGTCAGGTTGTCTTTGCCGATAAGAATTTTAAACGGATAAGGGTCAGTGACCGTGCCGTTAACGGGCACGCGGCCCAACAGTGCAGTCATCGCCTGACTGCCGACCAGCGTGGCATTTTCAGGCAGGGTATAGACCGGCTTTTCATCTTCTTCCTTGAGCGCTGAATTTGATGGCGGAGCCGGTTCAGTGGCGGACTGTTCACTTAAAAAAGAGGCGGGGAACCGCGCCGTGGTGTTGTCGGCCGCCAGATGTTGCGGATCAAAGGGCTTTTCATCGGCCGGGGTGACCCAGATAAGTTCCTCCTGCCCCCGGAGAGGATCGGCAGCATACTGACTGGTTGTCCCTGCTGCGCCAAACGGCAGATGGCTGTCCTGCGCCGGCAACGGCGTTGCATTTAACCGCTCGGTTAACAAATCAATCTGTGCCAGTAGACCCTGCTGCTCATCCTGCAACTCGCGCTGACGCTGTTCATCTTCTTTGCGGATAGCGGCCACGGCGGCATCTATCTGCCCCGTCACATCGTGACTCTGATTGCGTAACAGGTCATTTTCTTTCAGGATATCGGCATTCTGCCGGCTTAACTGTTTTTGCTCTGTCCGCACTTTATTGAGTGCCCCGATCAGGGTGCGCAGGGTATCTTCCGGGGTATCACCGCCGACGCCCAGAGCCTGTAACTCCTCCGGAGACAATGTGGCCAGCACATTGTTTTGTGAGGCAGCCGCCGGCACAGTCTCCGTTGAACTACAACTTTTGATGCCAATAAACCCGCCGATAACCAACACCGTCGGCACCAGAACTTTTACCAGCGCATTGGCGTTAACCGGCATGGCGGCCTCCCGGTTTGACAGTGACCGGTTCAGGTATAAAGGCCTTGTCCGGCAATCCTTTAGTGACGAGATATAACACGGTGGTATCTTCCGCCGTCCCCGCTTCACCCAGCCAGCGATGCTGGAACGTCGCCGTGACAAACTGCCCCTGCAAGGCGCGCGGGTCGAGGGTGATTTTGTGTTGCGTGGTATTACGCAGTTTTAATGCCACCACGGCGTCATTTTGCACTCCCCAGCCGGCCAGCGGGATAATTTCGATCGGTTCTGACGGATAGAGGGTGGTGATGGATGCGGGTAAATGCAGGTTCACCGGACGAATTCCCGTGACCGGCTCTACGGTACGCAACGGCGCATAAAGTTGCTGGGCCGCATAGCGGGTTAATACCACCGGAACAGGTGCAGATAGTTCCGGTTTTGTCTGACCCGATACGGCTGCTTTTGAGGTGGTGCGTTTCTCATCGGGATAAATGATACGTACCGGTTCCGTTGGCCCGGTTTTGGCCGCAGTGATATCCAGTAAGATAATTTCGCCGTTTTCGCTGTCCTGCAATTGCAGGCGGGCGGGCGGGAAGGCACTGCCCGCTTTCAGGTAAATGGCCCCGCCTGCGCTTTGCACCCGCAATTTCTCACTGAGCGACGGGGGCAAGCCGACGCGCACATTCCGGTCAGCAAAAATAATCCGCTCCTGACCGACTTTCAGCGTAATGGATAACGGGATCCGTTCCCATGTCATCAGTTCATCGGCTTTTGCAGTGATGCTGAACAGCAACAGGCTGAAAAATCCCAATAAAAGACGTGAATAGCAAGATGGACAGGTCACTGAAATACCCCCTTTTTCGCTGCCGGTGACGGTGGCATCGCTTCCAGACGCTGCGGCATGCCGTCATAGCAATCCAGTGCCAGCCCGAAGGGATTACGTTCTGCATCCCCCTCCCAGCGCACCACTTTCAACGGATAGCGCACCAGCGCCCGTTTAACCGGCTCGGCGTGATAATATTCATCTGCTACCAAATCCAGCCGGACAATCCAGTTATCCCGATCACGTACCGTCACACTGTGCGTCTCATAACCCCGGCCGGGGAGTTCATACACCACCCGCACCCGATCGAGCAGCTCTCCCCCGTCGGCACGGGTTCTGGCATCCTCGCGCAGAAAATCCTGACAGGCGGGCGTCAGATACGGGGATAAAGCATATATTTTGGCCGGGTAGTCTTGTGCGCCATTTTTCGGCCACGCATTCAGTTGCTGGAAAATATAAAAGGCAAAGCTGTAGACACTGGGTGCCGGCACTTCCCACCACGGGCGGGTACTGCCGGTGCGTAAATCCGGCGGATTATGGATAGTGAGATTACGCGGTGCCGACATCCATCCGGTCAGGCTCAACAGCAGAACGCCCACCAGAATACCGCAGGCCACCCGCAGGGTCAGAATATGCTGATCGCGGTTTTTTACCGCATGGCGAAACCAGCTCATTCTCGACGTCTCTTGCCAACAAATCGGCTACGGCGCAAAGACCAGCCCTGTGCCGCAATAATCAGCGCCGGATCACCGAACCCCAGCCGGCGTTTTTTCTCTTCCAGCTTCAGCCAGATATAATTCTCCGGCTTGCCGCGCTTAAGGTGAGCCAGCCAGCGACCGCCAAAGCTAATCAATAACAGCGGCATCACCAGTATTCCGGTGGGGATGATGACCCAACCCGCCAGAGGAATAAGGGGAAGGCTGACTATCAGTCCGAATGCCAGCCCGGCCAATGCGGCCAGCCCCATCTCCGGAGTGGTGAAGCCGCGAAACACGACAGGTTCGGTATTTAAGCGGTCGGGTAAGAACGGGATCGTCTGCATAAGCGGCACCTTAAAAGATAATGCTGGCTGACTTCGCCAGCAGCCAAATCACGGCGACCAACAGCACCACACCGACCACGATGATGGCGCCAAACTGCGTCCAGGTGGCTTTGCCGTCCCGCACTTCCGAAAAGGTCTCTACTGCCGCAGCGGCAACCTTGTAGAACGCTACGGCAGAGAGGATCAGTCCCCCGATGACAATGCTGTCCTGTGCATAGCCTTTCAGCTGCCCCAGCAATCCCGCCCCGCCGCCACTTTTGGGTGGTTCGATGGCGGGTAAATCCGCCCAGGCAGACTGACAGGAAAAGCCGAACAGCAAAAAGAGCGTGCTGATTCTGGTTATCAGATTGGTGCTAACCCGACGCCAGACGGTAAAAATTTGCTTCATCTTCGGTTTCCTTTTTTATCGTGTTACACGCACTAACCGGCAAACATCCAGACCGCCACGACCAATAACATCGCGGTTCGCAGGGCAAACTGGCTGAGGGTCTGGTTACGCACTTTTTCATTCGCCCAGCCGTTCCAGACATCCACCGCAGCCCAGGCCGCCCAGAGAAACAGCGTGGCCAGGAAAAATCCGACACACACCAGATACAAAAAGTGGATATCAAAATGCCCTGAGGCCACTTCAAAAGCATTGCGTTGCGCGGCGGTCATCGGGTGCGTTCCTGACGGTATTGACCGGATAATGACGTGGTCTCACCGGGCTGGGCACGGGAAGGGGTCAGGTAGTGATCGATACCCGCCTTAATCGTGTTGAGATCGGCCTTGATACGCCGGTAATCGAAGTCATAACGCGGGAATTTTGACAGGTCAGAGGGCTTTTCAGCGATGCTGGCGCGTTCCAGTGCAACCTGCACCTGTTCAATCAGGCGTTTTGCACCGGCCAGTTCATCTTTTTCGGAAGCCTGTGCAAGTGGTATACACAATACCGTCAGTCCCAGCAGACAGGCCGCACGGAACAGGGAAAAAAAGCAACAGCGCATCAATATTCACCTCGTCATGGAGTTCAGGATGCCGAGGATGCGGGCTTTTTTAGGTCAAATCAGCAATAAACTCTTTATACTTTGATGAAAATTAGCTAAATAGTCTGACTTATTTATTTGATGAATACCCAATGGATTTCAAGTTGCATCGCGGCGGCAAGGGAATGAATCCCCGGGAGCATAGATAACTATGTGACTGGGGTGAATGAGCGCAGCCAACAAAGAGGCAGCTTGAAAGACGACGGGTATAACCGTTTAACAATGAAGGAAACCCCATGCTGCGGATTGATTTACATGTCCCCGATGATGAATACGAGAAAGTCAGAAAGCTGGGCGCACACTGGGACGCAGCGGCCAACATCTGGTATATCGACGACAGTTTTGATCCGACCCCGTTTATGAACTGGCTGCCGTTCTACAATGTCCATGCCGCCTTTTGGTATCTCGCCCAGGCCCGGACAACCTGCCCGCACTGTCAGGAGCCCACCACAGTGACGGCGTTTATGCTGCCGGCCGGGCATAAGATGCTGGAGGACAATCATGAAGATGACGACGACGACATCAGCACTGAAGTGGGCTACGCAGAGCAGGACCGCCCGGCATTTTTGTTTTATATCGCCGATATTCCCACCACCGTGCGCAACGTGTTATCCGGCTTTCACCCTACCTTGCGTAAAGCGGTCAGCCAACGGCTGCGCCGACAGCACTGGATGAACCACTGCGAGCACTGTGGCGCGCAGCAGGATGATGCGCAGATGTTTGCGGAAGTCGGCGGGGCGTTTTTTCCTGCTTCCAAGGAGCAAGCGGCGACTATTCAACTGCATCGTATTGATGAACCTTTTATGGGGTATTGTGAAGATATTTCGCACCAGCATCACCATATTGACCTCAAAAATCCGGGCAGCGATATTTATAGCGCCGGTGACTGGTTCGGATCGATGACGCAGGTGGTGAATGCTTCATCGAAATATTCTCATTAACCCAGTAATACGCTACCGGAGATGCTTTTACTGCATTGATGGCGGTTTTTTATAACGGTAATCAGTGGCAAACTGACGCGCCGCGATGCGGCTTGTCTGCTGAGTAATGACAGGCAAAACAAGTATTTGTTTTGCCTGTCATTACTCAGCGACATAAATATTAATCTTGGATTTATCCAATAAATACTATTTTATCAATTTAATCATCCAGTTTATATCTGGATAAAATTTCATTTAATTTTTTTATTCTTTTTTTAGAAGGACTTAATGTCATAAAACTCACAGAGAAAAACCCAATAAGAATCATGAAAATCATGAAAAGAAAAAAAGAATATCCTTGTGGGCTTTTATTATCCAAAAAAGATGCCATTAAAAACATCAAAACCATAACAATAAAAAACACAACCCCCATAATTACCTCAAAAACTCTACCTATTTTATAATAGGCATCGACTTTTATAACTGGATGTTCAAAATCAAACAAAACATAATG